>NZ_JBJJLC010000038.1:0-3500 GCF_045449855.1 Marinobacter alkalisoli
TTTAACGCCACGATTCAGCGGCGACCTTTTTGTAGCGAAGCGGAGAAAAGGGCGTCCGGTGGAGGGCCGCCAGGCCCGGAACGAACTGGAATGATTGGTTATGTGCTCTCTCTGGCCAGCACGCTGTACGGTTCATAGCCTAAGTTAAACCAACGTTCCTCGAACTCAGTTTGCCGCGACTGAAAAGACTCTAAATGGATATCAGCCTCATGGCAAAGAACGAACTCAAAGTTTTTGCAGCGAAAAAAGAGGTCGCCTTTGCCCAGTGTGAAAGTCCCTCTTTCCTCAGCCTCCGACAGGAATGATGACAATTCCTCGGTGTTTATCGGTTGGTACTGCCACATGTCGTCGATCGAAAGGTTACAGTCCCAGCCAAAGGCAACATGAAGTTCCCGAATACCCTCTTTTGTGAGAAAAGCAGCAAGATAGCCAATTTCCTGCTGCAACTGTGGCTCGCTCAAAGGGCTGGTTCTGACCTCCATGGCTATAGTCCTTTTGCCACATAACGCGAAGCTAAGCGGCGGCCCGTCAGGGGCGTCCGGTGGACGGCCGACAGGCCGGGAACAAACTTAAGCGCATTGTTATGCATTGACGTACTCTGTTGTTGGTTCCGCACCTGACAGCACGCTAATACATCCGTTGGTTGTGGCTATAAACCACTCAGTAATTTCGAGGGCAGTGCTAACACTAAGTATGCCAGGCTGCAGAGCTTCACCATTTGACCAACCACCGGAATGAATCTTGAATACATGCTGGGGAACAGTGAACTCCTGCCTCTCCCAATAATATTGAAGATCGCCCTCGTCCAGATACCGATAGCCACGTGCCCACTGAAAGTGAACCTTCAGATCCATTCTCTGACCGCTTTCCGTAACGGTGCTGATGAGAATTGTAAGTCCATCTCGTGAGTATCGGACACTATAGATATCGCTCTCATGACGTATCTCTGAGTGCTTCGGTCCAAACCCTTCAACTTCCATATCAGAACCTTAGATGCATAACGCTGAACGAAGCGGCGCGTCTCACGCGTCCGCCTTCCGTGACTTGTTAAATGCCTTCGACTCCAGATACGAAGCGATGATAGAAAGACCAATCTGGCTGATAGGAGTTTTCAATTTCTATTGGGAAAACGGGCTTTCCAGCCAACGAAGTGTTCAGCCTTTGCATCCAATCCTCTATATCACTTACATACCAGTGCCACTCCTTTCTACCGTTACCCGTGACCACCAACATCAAATGGCTGATACCCAAACTATCCAAGCTTTGGAGGGCATCCTCGAAAACAATTTGAGCTTCATTGGTACTCGCATCCGGCATACCGCTGTCATTGTTTGAGTCATAAGGCCAGTAGATTGAAATGAGGAATGGGTACTCAGATTCTTTCGCTCCTTCTGGTACAGCCTGAAGGCTCCGAAATATGAGTGGATTCCCGTCCTCCTCACCTGTAGCGGTAAAATATACATTCTCTGCACTTGCGGCCGACACTATGAAACTCCATAAAATTATGATGCTGGCTAAGTTCTTCATAGGTATTTAACGCCACGATTCAGCGGCGGCCTTTGCGTAGCGAAGCGGAGAAAAGGCCGTCCGGTGGAGGCCCATCAGGGCCGGAACGAACTGGAATGTATGGTTAGAGTCATTCAGGCTCAAAACCCGGAAATCCATTGCTGGAATACTCTTCGAGTGAACCAGGCTTGGCTCCTCGAACCGTCCAGCTCGAAAGGTAGTCGGGGTCGACTACAACTTCTCCAGTTGACCTGAGACGATACTCGCCCTCATCAGCTGGCAGGATATTCGAGAAATCGGGAGGCAAGTAGAACTCGGTATCACCGCCATTTCGTTTTAGGACAATACCGCTCCCATCTACATGGATGATCGGACCAAATACCTGTACCTGGCCAATAAGCTGCTCTTCATCATCCAGTAGGGTGATGCCGACGAGCAAAATCTTACCTATAAAACTTCCGATTTCTTCCATTTTTCAGGACTCTAACGCCAGTGGTAATGGGCGCCAACGGAGTGCAACGTAGTTGGCGTCCCGTTGACCACCTTGTTAAATTCTTTGGCTAAATAGCTATTCACTACCTAAAATCTCCGCATCGGATCTCTGAGAATTGACCTAGCTAGTCCATCAAGATCTGGAAACAGACTGGCATTTGAGATACCCAAAGATAGCAACGACCTCCGTATCTTCTCTTTTGCGGCAGCCGATATTAAGATTCTTCGTAAAACCATGAACCCCGACGATTCAACAGCTTGCTCATCGACAGTTGTGAATGGTTGATCCTGATCGGGTAATTTGTGAATAGTTAGCACACCCTGCTGAGCTACTGCTCTCCCAGTTACCGGCCCTTGATAGTATCCAAATGCATGCTGATCAGTCCTACCAAACTCCGCATCAAGTGCCTGTAACGAATATGTTTGGCCAATTAATGCGGATCGCCCAAGCATCGCCTGCCAAATCGCAGGATTGTCGCAATCGTCACTGTCGATAGCGAAATGAAGCGCGACTAACGGGTTCTTACTCCAGTCCATTACCCGAGTCGGCAACCCATGGTGTCTAGCAAGGATTAGCCACTCGATGTCATCTCTCGGGGCAATTGATAAGTGGGGCCTAGCCCCTTCCTTAAATTTCGTGAGGATCCCGCGTTCCAACACGCCCCATTTTGCCAGCCCTCCTCCGACTGAAAATTCCTCCAGGATTTCTGGCTTTCTGAATAAAGATGGAACTAGTTTATGAGACGCCGAATTTGCCACCCCTCTGTATACGTATACATCCAGCTCCAGAAGACCGCTGTTGTTGTTTGGGGCACTGCCCTCTATCGCAGACAAAAATTCGGCAACCGAAGAAACCTCAATATCATCCGGTCGCGACTGTTTGTTCTTCTCTGGTGCCGCCATCCATTACTTTCCTTCTTAACGACCAGAGTAGTACTGACCGACAAATCAAGGGTTTTCGGAGGTGCCTGACGCAACTGCCGGTCAGACATATTTAACGCCACGATTCAGCGGCGACCTTTTTGTAGCGAAGCGGAGAAAAGGGCGTCCGGTGGAGGGCCGCCAGGCCCGGAACGAACTGGAATGATTGGTTATGTGCTCTCTCTGGCCAGCACGCTGTACGGTTCATAGCCTAAGTTAAACCAACGTTCCTCGAACTCAGTTTGCCGCGACTGAAAAGACTCTAAATGGATATCAGCCTCATGGCAAAGAACGAACTCAAAGTTTTTGCAGCGAAAAAAGAGGTCGCCTTTGCCCAGTGTGAAAGTCCCTCTTTCCTCAGCCTCCGACAGGAATGATGACAATTCCTCGGTGTTTATCGGTTGGTACTGCCACATGTCGTCGATCGAAAGGTTACAGTCCCAGCCAAAGGCAACATGAAGTTCCCGAATACCCTCTTTTGTGAGAAAAGCAGCAAGATAGCCAATTTCCTGCTGCAACTGTGGCTCGCTCAAAGGGCTGGTTCTGACCTCCATGGCTATAGTCCTTTTGCCACATAACGC
>NZ_JBJJLC010000039.1:0-4123 GCF_045449855.1 Marinobacter alkalisoli
TTTAACGCCACGATTCAGCGGCGACCTTTTTGTAGCGAAGCGGAGAAAAGGGCGTCCGGTGGAGGGCCGCCAGGCCCGGAACGAACTGGAATGATTGGTTATGTGCTCTCTCTGGCCAGCACGCTGTACGGTTCATAGCCTAAGTTAAACCAACGTTCCTCGAACTCAGTTTGCCGCGACTGAAAAGACTCTAAATGGATATCAGCCTCATGGCAAAGAACGAACTCAAAGTTTTTGCAGCGAAAAAAGAGGTCGCCTTTGCCCAGTGTGAAAGTCCCTCTTTCCTCAGCCTCCGACAGGAATGATGACAATTCCTCGGTGTTTATCGGTTGGTACTGCCACATGTCGTCGATCGAAAGGTTACAGTCCCAGCCAAAGGCAACATGAAGTTCCCGAATACCCTCTTTTGTGAGAAAAGCAGCAAGATAGCCAATTTCCTGCTGCAACTGTGGCTCGCTCAAAGGGCTGGTTCTGACCTCCATGGCTATAGTCCTTTTGCCACATAACGCTGTTGTTTAGCGGCGCCCATGTAGCGCAGCGAAATGGGCGTCCGGTGTAGGGCCGCCAGGCCCGGAACGTACTACAACACTTTGTTAAATTTTTCTGGACTGATACCGCTCCCGTAGGCATAGGCCGAATGCAGCGGCACCAATCCCCAAACTATAACCACCGTAGAGCGAAGCTACTATTGCAAGAGGTAGTACCCACAAGAGCTTGAGCTCTTTCGCCCGCATTAAATAGGCCCCAAGGCTGGCTGCTGCAATGATTATTAAAGCATTGAAAGCAACGAAGCCTGAAAGATACAAAAACGGGTCTAGTGGTGCTGCGAAAGCCGTTGCCTGCTGCCGGAGATCATCGAAGTTCATGGCGAGTTGAACAGCTACAAAGGCAGAGTGGCCGAGTATGATTATCCCAAGCACATGCCGCAGTGACACGACGCCTCCCAAGAATTTAACGCAAAGCTAAGCGGCGGCCCGTTAGGGACGTCCGGTGGACGGCCATCAGGCCGGGAACGCACTTAAGCGACTGGTTATGTTGCATTTTCCAGCCTGCTACTGAAGTAGCTTGAGAGGTTTAAGCGAACACCACCAGTAGCATAGGTGACTGTATGGGAGGCGGCATCTACTGACACAACCTTGATGCCTGGATGGTGCCGATCTTCGTAGGTGTTTGGATTATCGTAAATGTCTCGCATGACAGATACTGGGATGAGGTAGTACGTTGCAGCACTACCGCACACCCACAATTCGTAATCAGCCGACAGCGTATTTGGGTTTATGTTGAATTTGTATTTATCGCTCGCTGCAGCGCTACTCGAGCAGAACCTTACGTGAACCGTAGAGTTGCCTACCCGATATTTGGCCTTGCCAGCCGGTGAGATGCTTGCACCGTTGGCGACGGCAGATATTGCAGATAGTTTTTCGGTACCGCTCAAGGTGTATACCTCATTGCAACATAACGCCGTTGTTTAGCGGCGCCCATGTAGCGCAGCGAAATGGGCGTCCGGTGCAGGGCCGAAGGCCCGGAACGTACTACAACACTTGGTTATACAGAATCCTCGACCAAGCGGTGGCTTGCCTCATCTGCGCCAAGTTCAGACAGCAAACCTTGCACAGCTGAAAAATCACTTTGGGCCATCGCCATTTTGTAATACCCATTCGAACGCTTTGCCATATCGAATGTCGACTTTATACCTTCGAGTGCGTCTGCGAGCTCCCGTGCGTTATCGGTCGCAAACTCGAGATCCAGAGAGGAAATATAGATACGGGTTCTGTCAGGGCTGAAGAGTGTGGGAAGGCGTTGGCCATGAAAGAACGGTGAGTTCTCATACACATCGTTCCAGGTCAGCTTTGAAAAATGCTTATCCCAATTGATTTCTTTATCGGCCATTTGAGCCTCTCGATAGATGATGAATTTCTGTATAACGCCTTGTTTAGCGGCGGCTTTTACGTAGCGAAGCGAAGAAAAAGTCGTCCGGTGGAGGGCCATCGGCCCGGAACGTACTACAACAATTTGTTAAAACCAGAAACCAACTCCTTCACTTCGAATCCAACAAATACCGAGACCATTAGGACGCCCACCACTTCCATAAGAATTGGCATTTCGGATTCCGCCAACAAAACTACTGCTATCATGACCAAGAGAACAAGACAGTTCGTTACTCTAGCCACAACACTTTGTCTTCGCAGAAAAAACGCGAGGACGGAAAGACCCGCCCCGATGAAGAACCCAACAAGTAGCTTTATCACTGGTGCTTCTGGTTTCGTAAAACCGTAACCCGCCGAGAAAATCAAAAGGGCCGCGAAGAAAATATAGATTATTGGAAACAGCGTCGTAGCCACCGACCTGTGGCTTTCCCTTACCTTCTGGAGCCTATCTCTCATACTCTGCATGATTACGTTTTAACGTCAGCCATAAGCGGCGCCCTGAATAGGGCGTCCGGTGGAGGGCCATCGGCCCGGAACAGACTTAATGGCCTTGTTATAAGCCTTGCACTTTATTCGCAAGTTCAATTGTTTGTTTACTGTCCTTTGTGACCACTAGCCAATCAAATAGGACTTCGCTGTATTGGCCCGTGACGGCATAGAACTTTGACACGTGGGCTTCTTCGCCAAAGAAAGCTTCTTTTTTTGCAGAACGCACAGCTTGAATTATGCTCTCCGCAAATTCGAGCAACTCTTGCTCAGTCCCGATGAGGAAAGCTTCTTCCCAGCCGGTTTGAGCAGTAATTACAGGACCTGGATTTCGTGTTTTGCTCATTATTCACCCGAAGCCGCTAAAGGCTTATAACGCCGCTCAGCACGCGCGGTTACGGAATGGCGGCGCAGCCGCAATGTAGTAACCGTCACCGTGACTGGCATTGTTAGCACCTGCTTCCAAGGTACTGCTTCCGACCTTCATAATCACTCATGTTGTTCGGAAACGGCCTTTTGCACCTTGGGCAAATGACCCTTTGCGTTTGACCTCGCTTATAAATCAGCCTGAATAGTTGTTCCGGCATCCACGGCATATCTATGACCTCAAGCTCATGCTTTCCAATGTATCCGCACTCAGGACAGGCGCTCAAGTGAAGAAAATCTTCTGGCAAATTAGCCTGAAGGAGAAAAATAAACTGAGAAGCTACGTTCTTGATGTAACCACTGGCATTCTCTTTGGTTAACCCAGTATTAAAAATGCAACCGTCTTGATTACTCACCATCCAAAGGTCTTCGCTTAGGTCATCCCAAATGCTGTATATGGCCTCGTAATCGGACCTCGAGTAGAAACCCGCTAGGGTGTCAGCACCTATCTCGGGGTCGAGATCACCCGATACGATTTGCTCACAAAGATCTGCCGCATAAACTTGTAGGGCATCCTCATCTGGCGGCAATAGCAGATCAAGATCGGTTAGCGACCTTTGAAAATATAGCTCGACTTCTTCTGAGTCTGGATCTCGTTCAAGCCCAATGCTTGCGAGGATAGCAACATTCTCAGATTCTATATCCTCGTACAGCAAGGACTCTGCCCAAGTGGTGTAATCCCTAGCATGTGCGCTACCCAGTGCTCTTTTTCCAACGAGAAGCTCAAATTTCATAAAGTGCTAACGCCGCTCAGCACGCGCGGCTACGAAATGAAGGCGCAGCCGCAATGTAGTAGACGTCGCCGTGACTGGCCTGGTTAGGAGTTTCCGGAATCAACGCAAACTCTGCCATTTTTGACACACAAGGTCCCAAACCCAGGTTGCCTAGAAATTAGAGCCCACTGCGGCTGCCCACTCTCTGTCATGAAGGAGACAACTCGGGTCCCGTTAGAAAGGCTCAACTGTATCTCGGGGATCGCACCAATTGTCTCTAAACCAGTAACCGTCGAGCCCAGCAACTTTTTTAACATGCTGGGCCACCGACGTGCCGAGCTATAGCTGCCGCCCAAGATGGATCGAGGCTTTTCGATTCGCCAGCTCCACTCAACCATGAGCGTAAAATTACCGCTCGGGTTACCAGTGGAGCCATCACGCAGATAAGTCGGTGACAGTTCACCCAACTCAACAAATATGGCAGAGCCATGACCAAGCCATACGTGATTTACAGGCAGACCTAACACGGCCTGCTTAAACTCGAGAAGCCCCAATTTTTCTCCTAACGCC
>NZ_JBJJLC010000040.1:0-2715 GCF_045449855.1 Marinobacter alkalisoli
GCGTTATGTGGCAAAAGGACTATAGCCATGGAGGTCAGAACCAGCCCTTTGAGCGAGCCACAGTTGCAGCAGGAAATTGGCTATCTTGCTGCTTTTCTCACAAAAGAGGGTATTCGGGAACTTCATGTTGCCTTTGGCTGGGACTGTAACCTTTCGATCGACGACATGTGGCAGTACCAACCGATAAACACCGAGGAATTGTCATCATTCCTGTCGGAGGCTGAGGAAAGAGGGACTTTCACACTGGGCAAAGGCGACCTCTTTTTTCGCTGCAAAAACTTTGAGTTCGTTCTTTGCCATGAGGCTGATATCCATTTAGAGTCTTTTCAGTCGCGGCAAACTGAGTTCGAGGAACGTTGGTTTAACTTAGGCTATGAACCGTACAGCGTGCTGGCCAGAGAGAGCACATAACCAATCATTCCAGTTCGTTCCGGGCCTGGCGGCCCTCCACCGGACGCCCTTTTCTCCGCTTCGCTACAAAAAGGTCGCCGCTGAATCGTGGCGTTAAAGGGGCTGTGTAATGCATCCACTTGTGAAACTTGGCCTGTCAAAGAGTCGTCCAGTAAATCGGGCTGCAGCGCAGGAGTTCAAGAGTGGGCGAACTCAGCAACAGCGACGCAACAAGAAACAGAAGCTCGAGGCGGCAGCGCGTGCAGAAGAGTATGTAACCTGTAAACACTGCGGGGTTGCTGTCAGACGACGGAATCTATTCAAGCATGAGCGCGGCCATCGAAGAGTAGTTTGCTGTGTTGGTTGCAAAGCCGTCATCAAAATCAAAAACATAGAAATGCACGCCACCAAGTGCAAGAAGTTACCGATGGCGGACCATGGCGGGTAGATCCTTTAACAAGTCAATTAAGTACGTTCCCGGCCTGGCGGCCGTCCACCGGACGCCCCTGTCGGGCCGCCGCTTATTTCAGCGTTAAATGGCAGGTCCAGCATGGAAAATTTAAATGAAATCCATTGGCATGACTCAGAGATCGAGTCAGTCGTAGAGACCCCCGCCAAGGATGAGCTGGTTTATAACGTCCAGTATCCTGAAAACTGGAGTCAGAATTTCTTCATTGCAAAGGCAATCACGTTTTCCGGTTATCACTCACACATTGTTGAAGAAATGCCAATTGTGGGGAACCCAACTATATTGGCTGCTTCGGTAGCGAAAAGAGAAGGCGGCTACACCACCGTCAAACTTGAAACCAATGCCGGCAATCGCTTCGTCACGGCAAAAGGCGTTCATATCGGGTCACGGCGTGTCGGCATTTAACAAGGCCAGTCACGGCGACGTCTACTACATTGCGGCTTCGCCTCCATTCCGTAGCCGCGCGTGCTGAGCGGCGTTATACATCGCTATGAAGAAATTCGGTAATTTAGAATCGCTGCTGTTCAAAGTTGGTAACTATGTGGATGGGGCTTCGAATTTGCGGATTGTGGAGATTTGGAGTCAAGGCCAGATCTTGACCCCTGTAGACACCGCGGCCTACTTGCCTTCTTACATTCACGCACTCAAGCGAGACCTGCTTTGGGTTCAGGACGAGAGATCCATGTCCGTAGAATGGTTTCTCAACTATGGAGAAACGACGGACGATATCAGCGCGTCCGCTACCAAGCGCTCAGACCGTGTTTCTATCGAGTTCAAAGAGAATCGGGTCTGCCCTCCAACTGTTTCGATTGATAAGCAAGAACTGGAGGCGACATTTGATTCGGTCATTCAGTACCTTGAGCGGGCTCATGCATAACCAATGCAGGCACGGCGACGCCCATTACATTGCGCCTTCGGCTTCATTTCGTGGGCGCGCATGCTGCAAGCGTTAGAGCTAATGATGAATCAGAAACTTGTGGGTTTGGCCAATAACACTAAATGGAATGAGCTACAGCAAATAATGTCTGGCTATGGCCAAAGGGCTCCCTACTGGAAAACTCAGGCCACTAATGGTTGTGTCTATCCTCCAGATGGCTGGGACGGCGATTGGGCCTATCATTTCCGCTTGGGTGAGCACAAATTCATAGAGTGGTGCGAAATGCAGCCGAGAGCTAAAGATGAAGGGCTAACCTTAGCCGAGGTTGTAGAGATTTGCCGTCACATTGGATTTGAAATTGAAGTTTACGAGACCTCTGTGCGAGTGATCGGGTATCGGAGGCTCTAACAATCGCAGGCACGGCGACGTCTTTTCCATTGCGGCTTCGCCTTCATTCCAAAGCCGCGCATGCTGCGGGCGTTAGGAGAAAAATTGGGGCTTCTCGAGTTTAAGCAGGCCGTGTTAGGTCTGCCTGTAAATCACGTATGGCTTGGTCATGGCTCTGCCATATTTGTTGAGTTGGGTGAACTGTCACCGACTTATCTGCGTGATGGCTCCACTGGTAACCCGAGCGGTAATTTTACGCTCATGGTTGAGTGGAGCTGGCGAATCGAAAAGCCTCGATCCATCTTGGGCGGCAGCTATAGCTCGGCACGTCGGTGGCCCAGCATGTTAAAAAAGTTGCTGGGCTCGACGGTTACTGGTTTAGAGACAATTGGTGCGATCCCCGAGATACAGTTGAGCCTTTCTAACGGGACCCGAGTTGTCTCCTTCATGACAGAGAGTGGGCAGCCGCAGTGGGCTCTAATTTCTAGGCAACCTGGGTTTGGGACCTTGTGTGTCAAAAATGGCAGAGTTTGCGTTGATTCCGGAAACTCCTAACCAGGCCAGTCACGGCGACGTCTACTACATTGCGGCT
>NZ_JBJJLC010000041.1:0-151085 GCF_045449855.1 Marinobacter alkalisoli
GGATGTATTCACAGCGTGTTTCAGAAGTGGCTCTCGCAGCTGACTCTTGCACGGATTCAGATAAAAAAGACGGGGAACACAGATGACACAGCGAGTATTTATCACAGGCGGGGCCAGCGGCCTGGGCCGGGCAATTGCACTGCGTTTTGCCAAAGAAGGCGCCAAGGTCTGTATCGGCGATATCAACCCGGAGCAGGGCGTTGACGTTGAGCAAGAGATCAACGCGGCCGGTGGCGAAGGTTACTTCGTGGAGTGTGATGTCCGCAGGCTGACCGACTTTGAGAAGGTCCGGGACGATCTGGTCAAGAAATGGGGCGGAGTGGATGTGGTGGTGAACAACGCCGGCGTTGCCTCCGCAGGGTCTATTGAAGACACCACCATGGCGGACTGGGAGTGGATACTGGATATTAACGTACTGGGCGTTGTTCGTGGCTGTAAGGCGTTTACGCCGCAGTTCAAAGAGCAGGGCTCCGGTGCGTTTGTGAATGTGGCCTCCATGGCCGGGCTTATGCTGGCGCCGCTGATGGACAGCTACAATGTCACCAAGGCCGGGGTTATCGCCCTGTCCGAGACCCTGAGTCAGGAGCTGCGGGATTCCGGAATCCATGTGAGTTGCGTGTGCCCGGCGTTTTTCCAGACCAACCTGACCGCCAGCATGCGTTCGGACCTTCCTGGTATCCAGCAGAATGTGAACAAGCTGATGAAGCGCTCCAGTATCACTGCGGACGATGTGGCCGAGGATATCTTCCGTTCCGTCAAAGACAAGAGCTTCTGGGTGTTGCCCCACGCCAGGGAGCGTCGCATGTGGATGCTCAAGCGCCACGCGCCGTGGGCTTTTGACTGGTTGATGCATCAGGAAAGTAAGCGCTGGATGAACAAGATGGGTGGTAGCAAGGCGTAAGCGCTGTTGTTGATCCCTGTACAGATGAATTGCTTGTATTGAATAACAGCAAGTTTGAATAACCGATAGGAGAGCCCTGAATGACCCAGATCGACCAGGCTGTAGACATCCGCGAAGGCGAAGAGTTGGACGTCAGCGCCGTTGACCGCTTTATGAAACAGGCCATTCCGGATCTGCAAGGTGATCCCGACATCCGCCAGTACCCTGGTGGCGCCTCCAACCTGACCTATCAGGTGGATTATGGCGATCGCTCCTACGTATTGCGCCGCCCGCCGTTCGGCAAGATCGCCAAATCCGCCCACGACATGTTGCGGGAGGCGAAGGTGATGGATGCACTGAAACCGGTGTATCCCTACGTGCCGAACATCGTGGCCATCTGTGACAATCATGATGTCCTGGGTTGTGACTTCTATGTGATGGAACGTCTGAAGGGCATTATCCTGCGTGAGGATTTTCCGAAGGACTTTGAGCTGAGCGAAACCGATACCCGCAAGCTTTGCCTCAATGTGATCGACAAGCTGGTCGACCTGCACCGGGTCGATGCCCAAGCGGCAGGCCTGGACAAGCTGGGTAAGGGCGCCGGTTATGTGCAACGTCAGATCGGTGGTTGGAGCGATCGTTTCCGCAAGGCCCGCACCGACGATGTGGGTGATTTTGAAGCCGTGATGAGCTGGCTGAATGACAAGATGCCCGAGGACATCGCCCAGGTTGTGATCCACAACGATTTCCGCTTCGACAACGTGGTGCTGAACCCGGATAACCCGTTTGAAGTCATCGGCGTGCTGGATTGGGAAATGGCCACCATTGGTGATCCGCTGATGGATCTGGGCAACAGCCTGGCGTACTGGATCGAGGCGGACGACGATGGCCCGTTCCAGATGCTGCGCCGGCAGCCGACCCACCGGCCGGGCATGCTGACCCGTAAGGAAGTGGTGGAGTACTACATGGACAAGTCCGGTTTCAAAGTCGATAACTTCGATTTTTACGAGATCTACGGGCTGTTCCGTCTTGCGGTGATTGTTCAACAGATCTATTACCGCTTCTACCACGGCCAGACCAAAGACAAACGTTTTGCTGCCTTTGGTCACGCGGCCAATTACCTTGAGAAGCGTTGTCAGCGGCTGATTGAGGCGAGTGAACTGTAATGGCGACGATCTATCTGATCCGCCACGGACAGGCCAGTTTTGGCAAGGACAACTACGATCAGCTCTCGCCCCGTGGCTGGGAGCAGGGCCGGGTACTCGGCCGCTGGCTGTCGGGCAAGGTTCGTCCCGATGCCGTGTTTGGCGGCAATATGGAGCGCCACCGGGAAACCGTGGAAGCCATTGCCAGCGGTTATGGCGACGCCCTGCCGGACATGCAGGCGGTGGGTGGCCTGAACGAGTTTGATCATATGCAGGTGGTTGAACGGCTGCGTCCGGAATGGGCCGACCGGCAGCGGATGGCCACGGATCTTGCAGCTTTTCCCAAGCCCGCTCGTGCCTTTCAGCAGGTGTTCGAGGAAGCCATGGCCCGCTGGGTCAGTGGTGACCACGATGACGAGTATAGCGAAAGCTGGGAGGCCTTCTGTACCCGTGTCATCAAGGCGCTGAACGAATTGATCGAATACGCCGATGGTAGCGATACCCTGGTGTCTACCTCCGGCGGACCCATTGCCGTGATTGCTCAACACCTGTTGCACCTGAGCGACCACAAGGCGCTGGAGATGAACAGCGTGATCGCCAATACCAGCGTTTCGCGCATCCTCTATTCCGGCGCCCGCCGCAGCCTGGCGGTTTTCAACAATTACAGTCATCTGGAAGCGGAAGACCCCGCCCTGGTGACCTTCCGATAACGATTTGAGGTGAATGCATGAGTAAAGAGCTGTTTGACCTGACAGGCAAAGTGGCCCTGGTGACCGGCGCGAGCCGTGGTATTGGCGAAAGCATCGCCCGCACGCTGGCGGACTACGGGGCCCACGTGATCTGCAGCAGCCGCAAGATCGAAGGCTGCGAAGCCGTGGCCAGCAGTATTCGTGATGCCGGCGGCAGCGCGGAAGCGTACGCGTGCCACATTGGCGAGATGGACCAGATTGAGGATATCTGGGCGCATATCGGGAAAGAGCACGGCAGGCTGGACATCCTGGTCAACAATGCCGCCGCAAACCCGTACTTCGGCCCGGTGGAGGACACCGACCTGGGCGCTTACCATAAAACCGTGGATGTGAATATTCGCGGGTATTTCTTCATGAGTGCCCGTGGCGCGCAACTGATGAAGAAAAATGGCGGTGGCTCGATCGTCAATGTGGCGTCCGTCAACGGCGTAAACCCCGGCCACTTCCAGGGTATCTATTCGGTGACCAAAGCCGCCGTGATCTCCATGACCAAGTCCTTTGCCATGGAGCTGGGCCAGCAGAAGATCCGCGTCAACGCTCTGTTGCCAGGGCTGACGGACACCAAGTTCGCCAGTGCCCTGACCACCAACGACGCCATCAAGAAGCAGGCCATGGCCCATATCCCGATGAAGCGGGTGGCTGATCCGAGCGAGATGGCGGGTACCGTGCTGTACCTGGCTTCAGATGCTTCCAGTTACACCACTGGCGCCTGCATCAATGCCGACGGTGGCTACCTGACTGTCTGAACGTGATAAGCCGACGGCAGAAAAGGAAAGGCCAGCTACGTACTGTTGGTAGCTGGCCGGATCCTGCCATCACTCCCGTCGTTTGATGTTACCTGTTTCATCAGAAATCACGATTTCCACGCGACGGTTCTGTTGCCGGCCTGCTGCACTGTCGTTGCTGGCAACCGGGTACTCCTCGCCATAGCCGCGGGTCTCGATCCGGCTCCGGCTGATCCCCATGTCCGTCAGAGCATTGCGCACGGCCTCGGCCCGACGCTCCGAAAGCCCCTGGTTGTACGAGGCCTCCCCGGTGCTGTCGGTGTAGCCTTCCACGCGAACACGGCGTTCTTCGTACTCCGACATGAAGTCTGCGAGGCGGGAAATGGTCTGTTCCCCGGCCGGTTTGAGATCGGCACGGTTGAGGTCAAACAGCACATCGCCCAGTGTCAGCACCATGCCGCGATCCGTCTGCTCGGCTTCCATTTCCGCCATCCGGGCACGCAGCAGTTCGGCTTCACGTCGGGCCTCGTCTGTCGCGGCGGAACTCATCCGCAGTTCCAGCTCCTTACGGCGTTCCTCGGCGGAATTGATTTCGCTCTGCAGTTGAGCCCGCTTACCCTGTTCACCGGCAATTTGCGCATGCCGATTGGCGAGGTAAGCCGCGTGTTCAATTTCGACGATTTCAGCGCCGTCGTCCAGCAGAGATTCGGCACGGGCCAGATGGTCACGGGCTTCCCTTAATTGCTGGTCCCCGCTACGGGCGACGTTGGGGTCGTTGCGGATTTCCTCGTAGGCAGCGCGTGCCTCGTTGACCTTTTGATTGTCCGGGGGCGTACCGGCGCACCCGGCCATGAAGACCGACAAGCCCACAGCCATGCCCAGAGTCAAGTTGCGTGTGTTCATAACTATCTCCTTACTCAGCTGAGGCCTTTACTGGCGTTGTTCGATTCGCTCACGAAGAGATTCGATACTGCGGTTAATCTCCTCAACGGCTTGTTCCGCTTTGGCCGTGTCCGATCTGGCACCGGCCAGCTGCGCATCGACGGATGCCTTTTCCAGCAGGCGTTCGGCTTCAATGTACTTTTCCTGTTCAATGAGCTCTTCTGCGTCGGCAACCCTGTTCTGAGCCTGATTAAGCAGGACGGGTTCGAAATCCCGGGCGTCCGATGACACGGCTTGCTGAATTGAGGATTCGGCGGTCTGAAGCTCCCCATCCGGTCGTTCGCCGGAACTGGCACAACCACCCATCACCAACGCGATGCCGATGATGCCCGTAGCGGTTAACATCGAAGTATGCTTGTTCATGCACTATCTCCTTCCAGTGTAGGACGGGGAAAGGTACCCCACCCGAACGATCGACACTCCCGGGTACAGCCTTGATCCGGAGTCGCACATGGACGCTCTTATCCAGAGTGTCTGTTGGTGCTACGGATAAGATTAGCAGTCAGTTCTGTTGTCGACATGAAAGGTTGGCAAGAAAATGTGAGAAAAGGTGGGAACTGGCGGCCCTTTAGCGGATTTCAGGGCCACCTTCTGCCTTGGACAGGGTGGTTCCTACCGGAGGCTGGTGGTGCAGGGAATAGAGAATGCGGTCAAGCACGGCCTGGCCATTCCAGGCCGGATCGGTGTTCACCATGCCGACCACAGCCCAGGTTGTGTTGCTTTCATCGCGGGTGAAACCGGCAATGGAACGGACATTTTCCAGGTAGCCGGTTTTAATCCGGCCCAGGCCATCCATGCCGACATTCCGCAGGCGCCTGGCCATGGTTCCGTCCATCGCGATCAGGGGCATGGACGCCATCAGGTCTGCGGAAAACGGACTGTTCCAGGCGTGTTGAAGGATCTGGGCGCCCTGACGGGCAGTAATCCGGCCATGGCGCGTCAGCCCCGCGCCGTTATCGATTACCATGCCGGCAGTGGACACCCCTTTGTTTTCCAGCCATTCATAAATTGCGCGAATCCCGGCGACCCGGTCATCGTCTTCGCCTTCGACGCGGCTTTCCGCTCCAATCGTCAACAACAACTGGCGAGCCATCACGTTACTGCTCCACTTGTTGATATCCCGCACCATGGTGACCAGGTCCGGTGACGTGGTTTTGAGCATCAGGCGGGCATCGTCAGGGGTGGTCCCGGTGAGGTTATCGCCGGCCAGGGTGATTCCCATCTCCGATAACAGGGAGCGGATCAGCGATGCGGTGTACTGTTCGTGAGGCAGCAGTGACAGGTAAGCGGTGGTGCGACAGCCCTGGGGCAGCTCACCGGTTACCCGGACTGTCACCCGCTGGTCTGTGTGGAACACCGGCTCCCATGTAAAGCCGCGGCGGGAAGGGCAGGGGCCTTCAGCGGTTGCGGTTACCCGGTTATCTATCACCACTTCACTCAGGGCCGGGGCGCTCCAGGCCTGGGTGCCACGCTCGTCGGCACGAACCTGGAAGTGGATCAGGTTCAGGTTAGTCAGTACTGCGGACGGCTTCACCAGGAAGGGAGCGTAAGGGTTGTTACCGTTGTCGTCGAATGTCGGCAGCCCGCCTGCAATTTCGAAGTAATCGCCATCCAGGACCAGATCGCCATTGATCGTTGTGACGCCCATGCCGCGCAGTTCCCGCAGGGTGCTCCAGAGCCGCTCCAGGGTCAGCTTGGGGTCGCCTCCGAACCTGACGTAGAAGTTGCCGTCCAGGGTGTTGCCGGTGAGCTGACCATCCGTCAGGAAATCGGTATCCCAGTGGTGGGTGGGGCCGAGTATTTCCAGGGCTGCGTAAGTGGTGACCAGTTTCATGATTGAACCGGGGCTCATCAGCGCATCGGCATTGATGTACTGGTCAATGCCCGGTCCATTGAGAGGGATGGCTGCCATGCTCAGGGCATTGTCATTACTCAGCGACTCAACGGCGTAATCCCTGACCTGATTGCTCCAGGTTCTGGTTTCAGACCCGGTCGCCACATCCTGCGCAAGAACAACCGGGCTGCAAGCCAGGGCAAGGGCGGCAGCGCCGGCGACAAACGTTGTCGGCGCGCGCAGACCAGGGCGGCGATCAGGCGACGTATGCTGGCAACGGGAAATAGATTGTCTTGAGCGAAGTATCGCTGACGTGAGCATGGCCGGACCCATCCGTGTGTTATTGGATAACAATAGCCCAATTTTGCGGATCATACTATGTGGAAAACCTATACATGACGTTAAAAAATGCCAGTAGAGTCGTTGTTTATATTGCACTTTTGTGAAGCCTTGTAAGGTCCCTTTGGAATCAGGTAGTTAAGGTGCGCGGTATGAACACGACACCGGGTTCCGCGAGCCAATGGAAATTTGTTTGCTTGAGTGATAATGACGGCCAACCTTATTTCGTCAGGGAGGCATCAACCATGTCCAATTTGTTCGTCCATAACGTCAACGTGCTGGGTTCGGTCGCCACTTCATCATTGGCGGCATGGCGTGGTTGCCTGGTCGTGAAGCAAGGGAAGCAACCGGAGAAACCGCTTGTACTCTATGACATCGAGGCCTGCCCCTACTGCCGCCGGGTGCGGGAGGCGCTGACTGCGCTGAATCTGGACGCTGAGATTCGTCCATGCCCGAAAGGGGGAAGGCGGTTCCGGCCGGAAGCCGAGGCTGTCGGCGGCAAGCAGCAGTTTCCTCTGCTGGTGGACGAGAATTCCGACACGGTGATGTATGAGTCCGAGGCCATCGTGGCCTACCTGTTCCGTGAGTACGGTAACCGATCGGTACCTGGCTTCTATCGGAGCAAAACCTACCAACCGGCTCTCGGTTCGTTGGCATCCGCCGCCAGTGCCCTGCGGGGGCTGAGAGCTACACCCGCGAAAGCGCCGCAGCAACCGTTGCACCTCTGGAGCTTTGAGGGCAGCCCGTTTTCCCGCCTGGTTCGGGAAAAACTGTGTGAGCTGGAGGTTCCGTACACCATTCATAATCTGGGCAAGGAGCACTGGACCGAGATTGGTCCGGCAAAGCAGCGCATCAAGCCAGGGCCCTATACGCCGATGCCGGGTGGCAAGCGGGACGCGTTCTTTCAGGTTCACAAGCGCGTGCAGGTGCCGTATCTGGAGGATCCCAATACCGGCGAGGGGCTCTTTGAGTCGTCCCGTATTCTGAAGTATCTGGATGCCACCTACGCAGGCTGAACCTTCTCCCGGGCTGCCTGTCACGGAGTATGTGTGTAATTCGCGGTCCCAGGTCTCAAGGGGGCGTAATGGCAAAAGGGTTATCACGACGGCAGTTCCTTTACGGTGCGGGTGCGTCGATCCTGGCGCTCCGAGCGCCACAATTGTTTGCGGATGCCCCGGCTGGAGCGGCTGAGTCTCCTGTGACACGCGCCATCCCCTCCTCGGGAGAGCGTATTCCCGCCATCGGTATGGGCACCTGGCAGACCTTCGACGTGGCCGGGGATCAGGACGCGATGGCTCAACGGCTAGCCGTGTTGAAGACGTTTTTCGACCGGGGGGGAGCGCTGGTGGATTCCTCCCCGATGTACGGTTCGTCCGACGAAGTGATGGGCTATGCGCTTGAGCAGTTGAAGGCCCGGGACAGGGTGTTTGCCGCCACCAAGATCTGGACACGCGACCAGTCCGCTACACGACAACAGGCGGAGGTATCCAGGGAAAAGTGGCGTATAGAGGGTTTTGACCTGCTTCAGATTCATAACCTTGTGGGCTGGCAGGGCCACCTGAAGACGCTCAGGGAGATGAAGGAGAACGGAGAGGTTCGCTACATCGGCATTACAACATCTCATGGGCGACAGCACGGGGAGGTGGCAAGAATCATGGAGTCCGAACCATTGGACTTCGTCCAACTGACCTACAACCTGGTGGACCGGGAGGCGGAGCAGCGGTTGCTGCCCCTGGCCATAGAACGGGGCATCGGTGTGATTGTGAACCGGCCTTTCCGGGGCGGTTCACTGTTCAGGCGCTATGGCGGCGAAGCTATGCCGGAGTGGGCGACAGAAGCGGGTTGTCGGAACTGGGCGGAATTTTTCCTGAAGTTCATCGTGGCTCACCCCGCCGTCACCTGTGTGGTTCAGGCCACAACCAAAGTCAGCCATATGGAGCAGAATACCGGCGCGATGTACGGCCGTCTGCCCGATGCGGCCCAGCGTAGGCGCATGGCGGAGTTCACCGCAGCCGGCTAACCTCACCGTTCAGTCCCAGTTCGGAGCGAACCCGGGATTGGCGATGCGTTCGTTCCTGTCCAGTTGATCGATGGCGGCGATCTCCTCCTCACTGAGCCTGATCTTCAAGGCATCCAGGTTGGCCTTCTGGTGCCTGGACCGGGTGGAGGACGGGATGGCCGCCACACCTTTCGAGGCTATCCAGGCAATGGCAATCTGCGCCGGAGAAGCGTTGTGCTCGGCGCCGATGCGGATCAGGGTGTCATCCTCCATGACCTTGCCCACCGCCAGTGGCATATAGCCTGTTACCGGGATTCCAAGCTCCCGGGCGTGCTCTATGACCTTGCGATTACTGAGGAACGGGTGAACCTCTACCTGATTGGTAAAGATCGGGCTATCCCCCAGTATGTCTTTCGCCTGATCCATTTGGGCGCAGGTAAAGTTGGAAATGCCGATGTGGTCGGCCAGTCCCTCCCTCCGGGCATCCCGCAACGCGCCCAGGTACTCGGACATAGGTACTTCGTCTCCCGGGGAGGGCCAATGAATCAATGCCAGATCCACGTGATCCGTCTTCAACCGCGCCAGGCTGTCGTGGAGGCTGTTGATCAGGTCACTGGCGTGGAGCTTGTCGTACCAGATCTTGGTGGTCAGGAAAATTTCGCGGCGGGGAATGCCGCTGGAAACAATGCCATCGCCCACTTCCGCCTCGTTTTCGTACATCTGGGCGGTGTCGATATGGCGGTAGCCAAGGGATAAGGCGCTCTTGACCGCGTCTCTGGCGTCATTGCCTTTCAGGCGAAAAGTACCCATACCGATCTTTGGAAGTGCACTGAATGACATGGTGTCCTCCTTTGCGAATTCTGTGTCTTTAATGTGGTGTCCGCGTACTGGTTCTTCAAGTGGCCCGCAGGTATCATGGCGGCCCTGTAACCCAATCAGCTATCACAGCAGCAGCGCGGAGCAAAAGGGCAAATCATGCTGACCGGCCAGTGTCTATGCGGCGACATCACCTTTGAATACGAAGGTCCCCTGGGGCCGGTTGCCCTGTGCCATTGCAGCCAGTGCCGCCGTGCCCACGGCAGTGCTTTTTCCGCCAGTGCGCCGGTGCAGAAAGTTCGCTTTCGTTTCGTCAGTGGCGAAGACCAGGTCCGGGAGTACGAATCACGTCCCGGCAAATATCGCGCATTCTGCGGCCGTTGTGGCAGTCACCTGTACAGCCGTGTGGACGCCATACCCGGCATCTTGCGGTTACGTGTCGGCGTTATCAACGAACCGCTTGGCAAGGGACCGGCGCAACACGTCTTCGTGGGCTCCAAATCCGACTGGTTCGAAATTACCGACGACATTCCCCAGTTCGAGAAGACCGAAAGAACCAACGATCCCCATTGATAACCGCAAGCGGTTACCGGGCCGGCACCACCCGGTAGACCTTGCCATTGGATGAGTCGGTCAGCAGCCACAGCGCGCCATCCGGCCCCATACGCACATCGCGGATACGTTCACCGAGAGTCTCCAGAAGGTCTTCCTCTTCTGTCACTTCCTCGTCCTCAATGCTCAGACGAACCAGTTTCTGCATCTTGAGAGCGCCCACAAACAGGTCACCCTTCCACTCCGGAAACTGGTCCCCGGTGTAGAACGCCATGCCGGACGGGGCAATGGACGGATCCCAGTAGTGCAGGGGATCGGTAATGCCCTCCATGGTGGTTTTGCCAGAGATGGTTGCACCAGAATAGTCGATTCCGTAGGTCACCCTGGGCCAGCCAAAATTGTGGCCGGCGCGGATGATATTGATCTCATCGCCGCCCCGGGGGCCGTGCTCGTGGCTCCAGATTTCACCGGTGTCCGGGTGAATGGTCATGCCCTGGATGTTGCGGTTGCCGTAGGTAAAGAAGGTATCGTTGACGGCGGAATCGCCCAGGAACGGATTGCCGGGAGCAGGGTCGCCGGTGGTGGTGATGCGGTGGACGCCGCCGGCGTCGTCATCGGTATTCTGCGCGCGATCCATCTCGCCCCGATCGCCCACGGCCACGTACAGGTTGCCGTCAGCATCAAATGCCATGCGACCGGCGAAGTGCCGGGCGGTGTCTCCCCGCGGCATGGCTTCGAAGATAACCTCCACATCCTCAAGCTGGTCCCCGTTCAGGGTTGCCCTGGCAACGCGGGTGGTCATGCCCTCCCGGCTTATTTTGTGGGCGTAGCTGAGGAAGAGGGTGCGGTTTTGTTCAAAGTCGGGGTGGAGGATGATATCCAGCAGGCCGCCCTGGCCGGACACCACCAGCTCGGGCAAGCCGTCGATGGGGGTATCTTGCAACTTTCCATCGCGGATGCGCCGCAGCTGACCGTTGCGCTCGGTCACCAGTTGCGAGCCGTCCGGCAGGAAGGCAAGGCTCCAGGGGTGCGCCAGGCCAGTGGCGATGGTCTCCAGCCTGAAGTTTGCCTTGTTCGAAGTAAATGTGTCGCCAAGGGCGGCATAGGGAAAGCATCCCAACATACCCACGCCCAGTGTCAATGTTGCTGCCGACCTGAATAATTCGACCATGATGACTGTCCTCTGTGCGTTACCGGGGGGCATTCTTCAGGGTAGCACTCTCAAGCTCAGGTGCGAGTTGTAAAAACGAGCCCAGTCTATTCAGAATTAATTATTGTTTGATGTTTAAAATAATAATGATTCGCATTAGTATATGCGCCGTTTGTAATCATTCTGAGTCAGGAGAGAAGTCATGCCGCAGTCCCCGACCACCGGCTTTCGCCGCAAAGCACTGGCCAGTGCCATCCTCTGGGCCAGCTTGCCTGGTTTTTCCGTCGCCCAGGAGCAGGAAACCACCACACTGGATGCCATTCAGGTGTCCGCAGACAGGGGAGCGGAGTCTTCTGAGTCCACCGGTAGCTACAAAGCCGGTACAACCAGCACTGCGATGAAAATGGACCTGTCCCACAGGGAAACTCCGCAGGCTGTGACGGTCATTACACGCAAGCAGATGGACGATTTTGGTCAGGATGATGTGAACGACGTGCTTGAAGGCGCGACCGGGGTAACTGTCGAATCGGTAGAAACGGACCGCACCTATTACACCGCTCGTGGTTTTGATATCAACAACTTCCAATACGACGGCGTGGGCCTGCCTGCGGTTTATGACAATGTTCAGGGCGACCTGGATACCGCTTTTTATGACCGGATTGAAGTGCTCCGTGGTGCCAACGGCTTGATGACCGGCTCTGGCAACCCGTCAGCCACGATCAACTTCATCCGCAAACGACCCACGGCGGACACACAGGCCTCCGTGGCTGTGACCGGAGGCTCCTGGGACAATCGGCGTATTGTTGGTGACCTGTCCGGTTCAGTATCTGAGTCTGGCAAGGTGCGTGGTCGTGTTGTCGCGGGGTACCAGGATCGGGATTCCTATCTCGACCGCTACAGCAACGAGAAACAGATGTTTTATGGTGTGGTGGAAGCTGACATCACCGACACCACATTGCTGACTCTGGGGCATGCAACTCAAACCTCTGATACTGACAGCCCGCTTTGGGGAGCCCTGCCGCTGTTCTACACCGATGGATCGGCAACGGACTTCAAGCGCTCCACCAGCACGGCCTCGGACTGGTCCTATTGGGACAATGCCAATCACAACAGCTTCATTGAATTGCAGCAACAGCTGGGTGCCGGCTGGCAAGCCAGGGGGTCGGTGCTACGCCTTGAGAAGGACAGCGAATCCGAGTTGTTCTATCAGTTTGGTGTGCCCGACCGGGAAACCGGCGAGGGGCTGATGGCTTACGCCAGCCAGTATGACTTGAACGTAGAGCAGCTGGTGGTGGATGCCTATGCCACCGGGCCTTTTCAGTTGGCCAATCGCACCCATGAACTGGTTCTGGGGGCAACCTGGTCACGTTCGGAAACCGATGATGAATCACGCTACGGCCAGGGCATCGGAGATCCGCTGCCGCCGCTGGATGAGTGGGACGGCAACTATCCCAAGCCGACGTTCGATGCGGGTGTGGATGGATCCGACTGGACCGACAAGGAAATCAGCACCTATCTGGCCTCCCGCTGGTCACTGACGGATCGCCTGACGGCCATCACCGGTGTGCGGCTGACCTGGCTGGATTCCGAGGGTACCAATTACGGCAATAGCAAAGACACCAGCTATGACGCAATTGACACCCCCTATGCCGGGCTGATTTACGATCTCAACCGCAACCATTCCGTGTACGCCAGCTACACCGAGATATTCACTCCGCAAACAGAAGAGGACATCAATCGGGATCGTCTGGATCCGATTGATGGCGTGAATTATGAGCTGGGTCTGAAGAGCGAGTTCCTTGATGACCGCGTTCACACAACTGCGGCCATTTTCCGGACCAAACAGGAGAACCTGGCCGAGGCCGCAGGTACTTTTGAGAACGGTGTGGATACCTTCTACCGTGGCGTTGACGGAATCAGCAGTGAAGGCGTTGAGCTGGAGTTCGTGGGTGATGTGACTGATCGCATTCAGGTGTTTGCCGGGTATGCCTGGGTCAATATCGAAGATGCGGATGGACACTCGACACGGGAGTTTATTCCGGAGCATCTGGCGCAACTGCGCGGTACCTGGAAAGTGCCTGGTGTGAACGGCCTTGAGCTGGGCAGTCAGGTACGCTGGCAGTCAGGGATCAGTCAGGATCAGGGTGTTGCCACGGTTGGTCCGAATGCCGGGGCCACGATTGTCACCGAGCAGAGCAGCTATGCCGTTCTGGACCTGATGGCAAGCTATGACTTTGCCCGCAACTGGAATGCCACACTCAATGTGAACAACGTCACTGACGAGAAATACATCGAGAGCCTGAAGAAGTTCGGCGCCTCGGCCCAGGGCTTTTACGGAGAGCCGGCCAACGCCAACCTGACGGTTTCCTGGAGGTACTGATTGCAGGCCGGAGCAGGAGTTTTCTTCCTGCTCCGGCATTGAATCAGGCGGGGAAGCCGGTTTGGCCATACTTTTTTGATCAGAGACTGCAGAGACTGAAGGGAGGGCAGGGAATGACACCCGAGCAGGAAATGATTGAAGGATTAAAAATAGCCGCAAGTTCCGGGCTGCTTATAGGTTTGGCTGCCATTGGCCTGGTGTTGAGCTCGGCTTTTGGTGGCTGAGCGTTGCCATGCGTTCCTTTCGATAGATACCGCAAGTCCCGCAATAACCGCCATCCGGTAACAGATACTGCAGACAGCAGCCCTTGCGCTGAGGGATAGCGCATGAATGACCGCTGAACTCGGCGGGAATCCAGTCAATAAAACGGTTGGCATCGCACTCGAACTGTTTCAGCCATGATTGAGCCAGCCGGCAAACGGCAGCCGGCTCGCCACGGTTCCATACCACTGAAAACGGGGCGCCGAGCCCCAGCCCGATACTGCTCCAGTAAGCGCCAGGACTGACGCCGAGTGCCTTCCGGAATACCGGGTACCAGGCATTCACCAGTGCTTCCACGCCACTGACAAAATCACTCACGTTGACCGGGGCCGACGTGGTTGCCTGAAACCAGCGCGATGGCTGTTCCTTCCCGGGGCGCAACGCTCCGAAAAAGATCCGGTCGGGATCCGGCAAGGGCGCTTCCCCATGCAGGAAAAGCCGTAAGGTCAGAGGCGCGATAATGTTCAGGGCAAGGTCCTGTTGCAGCACAGACAAACGCGCGGTGACGGCCCGGCCGCTTTGTGCGTCCGGGTAATCGGCGCGAACCTGCTGCCTCAGTAAATCCGGCTGGTGGAGGCCCTGTGACAGGGAGAACAACGCCGGCCGGTTGGTATCCTGAGGTTGCAGGGCTGCGGCCAGTTCCGTGTCCCGATCCAGCCCGGCCCCGACAAGCAACTGACGATACTGCTCCGGCCACTGCCGGAGTGCCGATTCAGGCGCGGCCATGGCGGCTCAGCCCCCACAGGAAGTAGACGCCACCGACCAGGGCCGCGAGTAAGCCAGCTGGCAACTGGCCTGGATAAACCACAATGCGGGACAGGTAATCGGCGGCAGCAAGCAGCAGCCCGCCGACCAGGGCTGCTACCACCATCTGGCGGCCAACCGTTTGCTGACCGAGCACGCGGGCCAGATGGGGCGCGATCAGCCCTACGAAACTCAGCGGCCCGATCACCACCGTGGCGGAGGCGGTCAGCACCGCCGCTACCAGCAGAAGCAGCAAACGAGCCTTGGCAACTGGCAATCCCAACGATGATGCGGAGGTATCGCCGAGTGGCAAAAGGGTCAGTGGGCGGACCACCAGGCACAGAAACCCGCAGATCAGGACAACAAATGCCATCAGGCCAAAGGCTTCATTCTCCGAAATCAGCCAGGTGGAGCCGTACATCCAGTTCAGAAGCTGGGAGGCCACGGTGCCACCCGAGGCCATCACCAGTCGCAGCCCCGCATCCATGAATACATACAACGCCAGGCCGCCAAGCAGGAGTTGGTTGCCGGCAAACCGGTGTTTGCGTGCCAACAGGATCAGCAGGCCGAGCGCCGAGGCGGCGCCGAGTGTGGCGGCGCCAACCTGACCGACGCGCCCGACTTCCATGCCGGACAACACAATCATGACCATGACCAGGGCTGCGCCACCACTGATGCCCAGCATCTCCGGGCTACCCATGGGATTGCCGGTCATGCGTTGGATCAGCGTGCCGGCCAGTCCCAGGGCGACACCTGCAAGAGTTGCCGCAAGCAGTCTCGGGCCGCGCCAGACCCAGGCTTCGTGCCACTGGCTGATGGCCGTCCAGTTCCAGCCATCGAGCCCCGGGGACCAGCCCATGGAGATCACGATGGTGATCAGTAGCAGGGCTACAACAACGCCACTCACAATGACAGGAGAACGTCGTTTGGGCAGAAAGCCTGCCGGGCTCGATTCCTGGCCGGGCATATGGTGGGTATTCCTGAAACTTTGCAGAGCCATGAGGATGACCGGGCCGCCAATCAGCGCCGTGGTCGTTCCGGTGGGTACCAGGGAACCATCGCCCCAGGTGGAAGCCCAGTGCGCCAGGGTATCGGCCAACAGCAACAGGCCGCCGCCCATTAATGTGCTCCACAGCAAACGGCTGCCCAGGGTGCGTGCGCCCAGGAGTCTGGCGAGCACCGGCGCTGCGAGCCCGATAAACGCGACAACACCGACGCGGCTGACCACTGTGGTGCTCATTAATACCACCAGGAACAGCGCCAGCATGCGGATCAACGCCACCCGCGCGCCCAGTGAGCTGGCGGATGCCTGCCCGAGTTGAAGCAACTGCAACGGTCGCATCAGCAGTAACATGAGGAACGCGAGCACCAGTACCCGCGGCCAGAGGTCCATAAACGGACCCCAGTTACTCTGAACCAGGGAGCCAGCCCCCCAGATGAACAGGTTGCCGAGCCACTCCCCTTTAAGCAGCAGGAAGGCCATATTCATGGCCCCAAGGAAAAAGGTAATCACCAGGCCGGCGAGAATGACCGTCACCGGTGAAAAGCCCAGGCGCCACGTCAGTGCGACGACCAGTCCGATAGCCAGCAAACCACCTCCCATGGCGGCCAGGTCCGGGCTGAATGCCAGCAGGCCGGGCGCAAACAGGGTGGCCACGGTGACGCCAAACTGGCCGCCGGCTTCGACACCGAGCGTCGTGGGAGACGCCAGGGGGTTGCCGAGGATCTGCTGGGTGACGGCGCCTGCCAAACCCAGTCCGCAGCCGATCAGAATGGCTATGGATACGCGGGGCGCCCAGCTGTAATGGGCCAGCACCGAGGCGTACTGATCGGGATCGAATGTCCAGAATGCGGAGAGCAGCGCCGCAGGCTCCAGCTGATTCAGCCAGGGTGTGGCGCTGGCGATGAGCGCGCCGAGCCAGAGAATCACCGCTGCCGTTGGCAGTGTGGCCGGAATGGTCGGGCGTGCCGAAGGCAGGGGGGAGGTGTCAGCGTACATTGTCGGCCCCTCCTTCCAGCAAGCTATCGGCAAGCTGCGTCGCGAGTCGTTTAACCGGGAACACGCCGCCGAATGGCCATGTGGCGTCCACTTGATAGATCTGCTCACGCTTCACCGGCGGCAGGTAGGTCCAGAAGGGGCTGCTGGCGAGATTATCCGACAGGCCGGGCGGGGTTGGTGAAATCACCACTACACGGCTGTCTTCATAGGGGGCAATCGCCTCAAGCCCGACCACTGAAAAGCCCCAGAAGTTGCCTTGCCGTGACCAGGTGTTGGTCAGGCCAAGCCCCTCAAGAGCTCTCTGGTACAGGCCGTTGGGGGCATAGATCCGCACATGGCGATCGTCCAGGAAGTTCACCAGGGCGACCGGCCTATCAGTCATGCCGGCATTTTCCAGGCGTTGGCGTTGGGTCTTCAGGGTCCGTTCTATATCCGCCAGGATGGCTTCCGCGCGTTCCTCGCGATCCAGCATGTCGCCCAGTGTCAGCAGCATTTCCCGGGCCTTGTCGAACGGCTGGCTGCCCTCCCTGTAAACGCTGATCACGTAGGTGGGAGCGATCCGTTCCAGCAGGTTGGCGGCGGGCGCCATTTCGGAGCTGGTGACAATCAGATCCGGTTTCAGTTCAGCGATGGCTTCCAGGCTGGGCGCCACCCGGGTACCGATATCGTGCACGCCATCCGGCAGTTCCGGTTCCTTGACCCAGACTGAGTAGCCATCCCGATCCGCCACCCCGACGGGGGTAACGCCCAGGAGCAACAGGGCTTCGGTGGCCGCCCAGTTCAGAGCGATCACCCGTTTCGGTGGTTCGTCGAGGGTGAGGGTGCCGTATTCATGCTGCCAGGTTGCGGCGCTGGCCAGCATGGGCAGCAGGATCAGAAGCAGCGTCGTGATCAGGCGTGTTGGCTGGCGGTCAGTGAACATAGGAAACCCACTGTCCCGGTGCCCGCTCCATAACGCCCATGGGCACACCGTAAATGGATTCGAGAATGCCGGAGTCCATAATCTCGCTCGGGCTGCCGTCGGCAACCAGTTCGCCGGTTTTCAGCGCCACCAGGCGGTCACAGAAGCGGGCGGCGAGGTCCACATCGTGCAATACCACTATCACGGTCAACTCCCGCTCTTCGGCCAGGCGGTGGACCAGCCGCAGAGTTTCCACCTGATGTTTTACATCAAGCGCGGAAATCGGCTCATCCAATAGCAGGCAGCGGGTCTGCTGGGCCAGCAGCATGGCGATCCAGGCGCGCTGGCGTTCACCCCCCGACAAGGTATCCACGGAACGATGCTGAAAACGGCCGAGCCCGGTATCGTCAATGGCCTGGTCGATCAGCCGGTAATCTTCATCGTTGTAACGGCCCAGCGGGCCTCGCCAGGGGTAGCGGCCAAGGGCCACCAGCTCCCGCACGGTCAGGCCGTCGGTTCCGGGTGGGTGTTGGGGAAGGTAGCCTACCGTGCGGGCGAATTCCCGGGCTCCGGTACCGTTGAACGACGTGCCCAGCACGCTGACATCGCCGGACGACGGAGACATTTGGCGAGCCAGGATTTTCAGCAATGTAGACTTGCCGGAGCCATTGTGTCCGAGCAGGGCCGTGACTTCGCCTTCGCGAAACTCAAGGTTGATATTGCGAAGTATGGCGGCGTCACCGATGTGCACACCCAGGCCGGATACTTTGAAGAACGCAGACATGCAGGCTCTCTTGGATCTGAAGGATGGTTGCTGAGGGCCTGCAGAATAATCTAAATGCGAATTACTATCAATATATATTGGAGTAAGAGTCGGCCGGGATGTAAACCTGGCCGGTCTGCACCCGCCACTGGGCTGCATAGGCCCCGTTCTGCTCAAGCAGCTGTTGGTGGGTACCGCTTTCCACGACTCTGCCGCCGTCCACCACTGCAATGGAATCCGCATCGACAATCGTGGAGAGGCGATGGGCGATCATGATCACGGTGCGATTGTGGCCGATACGCTTCAGGGACCGTTGAATGGCCGCCTCAGTTTCGTTGTCCACCGCACTGGTGGCCTCGTCCAGGACCAGGATCGGGGGATTCTTCAGCAGCGCGCGGGCCAGGGACAGGCGTTGCCGCTGGCCGCCGGAAAGGCGAACACCGCGCTCACCCACAGCGGTATCCAGACCGTCGGGCAGGGCATCGATGAATGACCAGGCTTCGGCTGTTCTGGCAGCCTCAAGGATCTCGGCATCGGATGCATCGGGCTTGCCGTAAGCCAGATTTTCGCGAATGCTGCCCTCGAACAGATACACATCCTGGCTCACCAGGCCAATGGCACTGCGCAGGGATTTCAGGCTGATGCCCTGAATGGGCTGGCCATCGATGCGAATCTCGCCATGACTGGGGTCGTAAAATCGCAGTAACAGCTTGATCAGGGTGGATTTCCCTGAGCCGGTCGCACCGACCAGAGCGAGGGTGTTGCCTGCTGGCACTTGCAAGTCTATGTCGCGGATGCCGGCGCCGCTGGTGGGGTAGTGAAAGCTTACGTTCTCCAGCGCCACTTCGCCTTTGACGGGCTCGTTGAGAGTTTTCCCGGCCTCATCGCGTATATGCACCGGTTCGGACAACAGGTCGAGGATACGGCGGGTGCTGGCCATGGCTCGTTCGAACAGGTCAATGACTTCCGCAAGGCCGGTCAATGGCCAAAGCAGGCGTTGGGTCAGGAACACCAGCACACCGTAGGCGCCCACGTTCAGGGTGCCGTTCAGGGCCATCATACCGCCAACAGTGAAGGTGGCGAGGAAACCGGCCAGAATGGCCATGCGGATCACGGGAATGAACGCGGAGCTGATGCGAATGGCCCGACGGTTGGCTTCCACATAGGCTTCACTGCTTTCCTTCAGCCGCTGGGCCTCACGTTGCTCTGCGGTGAAGCTCTTGATGGTGGCAATGCCGCCGAGGTTGTTGGCCAGACGGCTGGAGAGATCACCCACTTTTTCCCGTACATCGGCGTACAGAGGACCGGCCTTGCGCTGGAAATAGAAAGCGCCCCAGACGATCAGGGGAATCGGAGTGAATGCCAGCAGGGCGATCAGCGGGGAGAGTACAAAGAACACCGCGCCCACGGCGACCACAGTGACCAGTACCTGGATCATGGCGTTGGCACCGCCGTCCAGGAAGCGTTCAAGCTGGTTCACGTCGTCGTTCATAGTGGCCACTAACTGACCGGAGCTGCGGGCTTCGAAGAAACTCATGTCCAGGCGCTGGGCGTGTTCATAAGCGTCCTGTCGCAGATCTGACTGCAGTCGTTGAGCCAGGTTGCGCCAGAGGATCTGGAACAGGTACTCGAACAGCGATTCGCCTGCCCAGATAAAGAAGGTGAGAATGGCCAGAATGGTGATCTGTTCCTGGGCGGTTTCGAACCCCAGGCCAGCCACAAAGCTCTCTTCCTTGTTGACCACCACATCAATGGCGACACCAATGAGAATTTCCGGCGCGATGTCGAAGAGCTTGTTGATGACGGAGCAGGTGGCGGCTGCAATGATCTGCCGGCGGTAGCCCCGGGCGTACCTCAGCAGGCGGGCCAGGGCGGCAAAGCTGCTGGTGGTTTTGTGGCTGTGTGAGGACATACTCCGCTTCTCTCCCATGAAACACGCAGGTATAGGTACCTGCAGGCATAAAGCCGGGAAGGGTAGCGGATTTGTTCGAGTTTTAAAACAGAATCATTATCACTTGTGGGCGTGGCGTTGCAGCCAGCGGTCCAGCTTGTCGGCGAACTCTTTGCGATCGGTCTGGCTGAACGGGGCCGGTCCACCGGTCACCTGGCCGGCGTTGCGCATTTCTTCCATGAAGTTGCGCATGGCCAGGCGCTGGCGGATGTTTTCTTTGGTAAAGGCCTGACCCCGGGGGTTGAAGACGTCGGCGCCTTTGTCGATTGCCTCGGCTGCGAGAGGGATGTCCTGGGTGATGACCAGGTCTCCGGGCCTCATCTGATCCATGATTTCGTTGTCCGCGACATCAAAACCCTGGGGCACTTGCATACGCTTGATGTAGGGACTCGGGGGCAGGCTGATGGCGTGGTTGGCGATGAAGGTGGTGTCGATCTGCCAGCGGGTGGCGGCGCGGCAGAGGATTTCCCGGATGGGAACGGGGCAGGCGTCGGCGTCGACCCATATTGGCATGGCTGGTTCCTTTGTCGGTATGGTTCTGGGGTGAAGTTTACCTTTTGTTATAGTGAGCTTGGTAGGTTTGTTCCGCGTATTGTTTACCGGGTCTGTGAATTGGGTGCCAGGCGCCCTTTAAGATCACTGTCCAAAAAACGCTACAAGCACATCCCTGTGCGCTTGATCTCCGGCCATCCATGGCCTCCGACATTTTTGGACAGTGATCTTAAAGAGCGCCCTCCGGCAGAACAGATAACTCCGCGGCCTTGTTGTGCGACAAAACAGTTCGAGGGAGATGACTATTATGGTGCGACGATTTGTAGTCGGATTTTTGTTCGCGGTTTTCATCGTTACACCAGTAATGGTGAACGCTGATAACGAAGACGCCTGGGAGGCTCTGCGGGAAGGCCGTGCGGTGCTGATGCTGCGTCATGCCCTGGCACCCGGTACCGGGGACCCTGGCAACTTTGATCTTGATGACTGCAGTACCCAGCGGAACCTGAACGAACAGGGGCGGGAGCAGGCTCGGGCCTGGAAACCATTCCTGCAAAAACAGGGTATCCGGCAGGCCAGAGTGTTCAGCAGTCAGTGGTGTCGGTGTATGGAGACGGCTACGGAAATGAATATGGGGACAGTGACTGAGTGGCCGTCTCTGAATTCGTTTTTCGGCAATCGCGGGGCTGGCGGTATGGCAACGAAGCAGACCATCGCGCTGGTGAATGATCTGGATGAAGGGGCGCCTGTTGTTCTGGTGTCTCATCAGGTCAATATTACCCGGCTCACGGATGTGTACCCGACATCGAACGAGGGGGTGATCATTGCCCTGCCGTTGTCGGAGAACCCGACCGTGCTGGCGCGGGTTTCGCCTGGCGGTTAGTCGTTGCCGCACCGGGGGGCATGGTTTCTGGTAAACTTCATGCTCTTTATATCGCTACAGGAACCATTCCATGTCCCAGCTCCCGCTTTGCCCACAGTGTCAGTCCGAGTATGCCTACGAAGACGGGGTTCAATTGGTGTGCCCGGAATGTGGCCACGAATGGAGTGAGACGGAAACTGCGGCCGAAGAAGCCGGGAAATCGATCCGTGACGCCAACGGCAATGAACTGCAGGAGGGCGATACCGTGACGGTGATCAAGGACCTGAAAGTGAAAGGCTCCAGCGCCGTGGTCAAGGTCGGCACCAAGGTGAAGAACATTCGTCTGGTGGAGGGTGACCACGATATCGATTGCAAGATCGACGGCATTGGCGCCATGAAGCTGAAATCGGAGTTCGTCAAAAAGGCGTGAATTGATCAATCCCTCCTGGTCGTCTAAATATTAAACAGACTGCCCATTAAACAGAGTGCCTTCGGGTACTCTGTGCAAGGAGGATGGGATGAGAGAGCGCCACGAGTTTCATGTGGATAGTACCTGCTATCTGGATGATCACGGCAAGCCACTCGGCGATCTGCCGCCCCAGGCCAGGGATACCGAGCGTACTCTGGCTGCCTACCGCCATATGGTGCTGACCCGCACCTTCGATTCCAAGACCATTGCACTGCAACGTACTGGTAAGTGCGGCACCTACCCCTCGGTACTGGGGCATGAGTTGATCGGCACGGTGATTGGCCAGAGCATGGCGAAAACCGATGTCCTGGTACCTTATTATCGGGATCAGGCCGCGCATACCCTGCGAGGTGTCAGCCTGAAGGAGATGCTGCTGTACTGGGGTGGGGATGAACGGGGCAGCGCCTGGGAAAACTGCCGGGAAGACTTACCCATTGCAGTCCCTATTGCCACCCAGTGCTGCCATGCCGTGGGCGTGGCATCAGCCTTCCGGATTCGTGGCGAGGATCGGGCCGTGGTGTGTTGCGTCGGGGACGGTGGCACCTCGAAAGGAGATTTTCTGGAAAGCATCAACCTGGCGGGGGCCTGGCACCTGCCGGTGGTGTTTGTGGTGATCAACAATCAATGGGCAATCTCCACCCCCCTCAGTATCCAGTGCGGGGCTGAAACCATTGCCCAGAAGGCCATTGGTGCCGGATTACCGGGACATATCGTGGATGGCAACGACTACTTCGCCGTGACCGAGGCCATCGACCATGCGCTGGAGCGGGCGCACGGAGGCAAGGGGGCTGCTGTTATCGAGGCGGTGACCTACCGGCTCGGGGACCACACAACCGCCGATGATGCTACCCGCTACCGCAGTGCGGAGGAGTTGAAAAAGGCCTGGGAGAGGGACGGCGTCAAACGCCTGCAGAATTACCTGCACGACACCGGGCAATGGGACGCGGACCTGGAAAAACAACTGCAGGCCCAGTGCAAGGAAAGAGTCGACAAAGCCGTTGAGGAATATTTGGCGATAGAAGCCGAGCCGCCTACCGCCATGATGGACTACCTGTTTGAAACCCTGCCGGTAGCCCTGCAAGACCAGCGTGATCGCATCGCCAACAAGTACCGTGCCCAGGCTGGGCAGGGAGGTGTCGCATGAACGCGTCCGCCCAGAAAGCCGTGGACAAAAGGAAGGCGAGCCAGGTGAAGGACGTGACCCTGGTGGAGGCAGTCAACATGGCTCTCGCCTGGGAAATGGAACATGACGAGAACGTCGTGGTACTCGGGGAAGACATTGCAACCAACGGCGGCGTTTTTCGCGCCACCGTTGGGCTGAAGGAGCGCTTCGGGTTCAAACGGGTGATGGACACGCCGCTGGCGGAAAATCTGATCGCCGGCACCGCTATTGGCATGGCCACACAAGGCCTTCGTCCGGTCGCTGAGTTCCAGTTCATGGGCTTTATCTACGCTGGTATGGAGCAAATGGTCAGCCACGCCGCGCGCATGCGCAACCGTACCCGGGGCCGGTTGCATTGTCCGCTGGTGTATCGCGCACCCTTTGGCGGTGGTATTCATGCTCCCGAACATCATTCTGAAAGCACCGAGGCCCTGTTCGCCCATGTGCCCGGCCTGCGGGTGGTGATTCCCAGTTCGCCGCAACGGGCCTACGGTCTGCTGCTGGCGGCTATTCGCAATCCGGACCCGGTGGTATTCCTGGAACCCAAGCGCATCTACCGGGCGGTCACCCAAAGCGTTGCCGACAACGGCGAAGCGCTGCCGCTGGATACCTGTTTCACCCTGCGTGAAGGGGATGACGTCACCCTGATCAGCTGGGGGGCTTCCATACTGGAAACCCTGCAGGCCGCTGACAAGCTCGCGGAACAGGGCATTTCCACGGAGGTGATCGATGTTGCCACCATTAGCCCGCTGGATCGGGAAACGCTGCTGTGTTCCGTCGCTAAAACCGGTCGGGCCGTGATTGTGCATGAAGCCTGCCGCAACGGCGGGGTAGGGGCGGAAGTTGCGGCTTCCATTGCCGAAGCCGCCTTCCTGGATTTGCAGGCGCCGATCGTGCGGGTGACCGGATACGACACCATCATGCCCTACTACCGCAACGAGCAGGCCTACTTGCCCCACGTAGAGGACATAGTCGAAGCCGTGGAGCAAGTCATCGCCCTGTAACAGAAAACGCCACCGTAGGTCGGATTAGCCGCAGGCGTAATCCGACAACCCAATGGAGCTGAAGCCCCATGAAAAACTTCAAACTCCCGGATCTCGGTGAAGGCCTCCCGGAGGCGGAAATCGTCGAATGGCATGTGAAGGTGGGGGACACAGTAGACGTGGACCAGGTTCTTGTCAGCGTCGAAACTGCCAAGGCCATCGTGGAAGTGCCGTCACCGGAAGCTGGCGTCATCGCCAAACTGTTTGGCGGGCCTGGCGACATCATCCACACCGGAGAACCGCTGCTAGCCTACGAAGGCGAAGGAGACGACAGTGGAACCGTGGTGGGTGAGCTGAAAAAAGCCGAGCCAGGCTCCGGACAGGACCAGTTTATCGTCGGCGCCGCGCCGTCCAGCAGGCGTGCACGGGCCAATCGCGCGACCCCCGGTGTAAGGGCCCTGGCGGAGCGATTGGGAGTCAGCCTGGAGCAGATTAAAGGCAGCGGCCCGGGCGGTCTGATTACCAACGATGATGTGCATAAACAGGCTAGCCACCAGAAACAGCTGGGGGACGCGGAACCGCTGCGGGGCACACGCCGAACCATGGCCAAAAACATGGCATTGTCCCATGCCCGGGTGGTGCCGGTGTCTATCTACGAAGACGTGGATATCGGTGACTGGAAAGAGGGCACCGACATTACCATGCGCCTGGTACAGGCGATCGCCGCTGCCTGTGACGCATCGCCGGCGATGAACTGCTGGTTTGATGGTGACAATCTCAGCCGGCGGCTGTTGAGTGAAGTGCACGTGGGCATTGCCGTGGATACGCCGGATGGCCTGTTCGTGCCAGTACTGCGGGATGTGAATCATCGTACCCTGAAAGACCTGCGCAAGGGCCTGGAAAACCTGCGTGAAGCGGTTGCCACCCGCAAGATTCCGCCGAAGGAAATGCAGGGCGCGACCATTACCCTTTCCAACTTCGGCACCATGGCCGGTCAGTATGCCAACCCCGTTGTAACCCCGCCGCAGGTGGCCATTGTGGGCGCGGGTACCATCCGCGAGAAAGTGGTGCCTTATAAGGGCAGCGCTACTATTCGCCGCATCCTGCCGCTGTCGGTCACTTTTGATCATCGGGCAGCTACAGGCGGTGAAGCCGCCCGTTTTCTGGCAGGGCTGGTGGAAGCGCTTCAGCAGCCCTGAGCTAAAAAAAGCGATTCACATCATCCCGATACTTGCCTTCCGGAAAAATGAAGGCAACACTTCCAGCCCGGATGACCGTTATCGATTCAAAACCACAACTTATGCGAGACACCATGAAAAGAACCACCCGTTTGGCCGGAACCCTGCTGCTGGCCTGCAGTGCCCTGATGACCACGCCTGTCATGGCTCACGACTACACCCGGGGTACTGTAAAAATAGATCATCCATGGAGTCGTCCCACACCACCGGGTATGCCTATGGGCGTGGGGTATATGGCTATTACCAACAACGGAACCAGCGATATCACTTTCACCAGCGCCAGAACGCCCAGAGCCAAGGAGGTATCCATCCATGAAAGTCGCATGACCGACGGCGTGATGAGCATGCGGACGCTGGAAAACGGTCTGATCATCCCTGCCGGCGAAACCGTGGAGCTCAAGCCCCACAGCTATCACCTGATGCTGGAAAAACTGAAGGGGCCGCTGAAAGAGGGGGAGAGTATTCCGCTCACTGTAAGCTTTGACGGCGCAGAGACGATGGATGTTGAGCTGAATGTTGAATCACTGGACGGCGCCGCGGTTCCAGAGAAGAAAGACAAGATGGACATGCAGGGGCATGAGCACCACTGACAGCAAGGACTGGGGGGCTTAGTTCTCCCTGTCCTCGGCGCTTTCCTCGGCCTCGACCTCTGCTTTGCGCTGCTGGATCTTTTTCATCTTTTTGTCAGAGATCCGGAATTTGCTGGCACTGTCGCGCAGCATAAACAGGCTACCAAGCACCAGACCGAAGGCAAGTACGATGAATATCCATCCTATAGCCGACATATGGTTGCCTCGCTGATCCGATTGGTTTCTTCTTTCATAGTGGACCAGAATGATCAGTTTCGACAACTGAAACCCGGAAGAATTCATCATGTCCTTCTCCAGAATATATGACCAGGCCGCAGCCCACAAAGGGGGTGAGGTGGCGTTGCGTTCACTCCTGCCGCGTGTGGCGGAAGCCGGGGAACTGGAAGCGATTGGCGATGACCGCTACCTTTCCGAAGTTACCCGCTGCATTTTCAAGGCAGGGTTTGTTTGGCGGGTGATCGAGAACAAGTGGCCGGGCTTCGAGTCGGCGTTTCAGGGCTTTGTCCCGCTCTACTGGCAGCAGGTGCCGCCGGAGGTACTGGAAGATCTGGTGCGGGATGAGCGCATTGTGCGAAACATGCAGAAAATCCGCACGGTCCCTGAAAACGCCCGTATGATCGTCGATGCCGCTCGCGAGCAAGGCAGTTTTGGCGCTTTTCTGGGCAACTGGCCATCCGAGGATCAGGTGGGCCTGCTGCTCTGGCTCAAACGTAACGGAGCACGCCTGGGCGGTAACACGGCCCAGTATTTTTTGCGCAGGGTCGGCTGGGACGGTTTTATCCTGTCACCGGATGTGGTTGCCGGGCTGCGGCGGGAGGAACTGCTGGACGCGACACCAGGAAGCAAGAAAGCCCTGGTTCAGGCGCAGCAGGCGTTTACCAATTGGCATCGGGAGACGGGACTGCCGTACAGCCATCTGTCCCGCATTCTGTCTTGTTCGGTGGGAGCCTGATGTCAAAGGCATCGCCCTCATGCAGCGGGGCCATCGAAAATTGTTCTTCTGCGACACAGGCTTAGACTTTTTATCTTTGCCTCCTGCCAAGCCCCCCTCCTATAATCGCTGACAGCAGCCGCTTTTCAGTCACGCCGCTGCCAACGAATGAACATAATAAAAGGAAGAAGAGATGCTGAATCGTAGAATGTTTATGGCTGCTGCCGCCGCAACTTTGTTATTCAGTTCTGTTGCCAACGCCCAGTACAAGGATGAATACACCGTTTCCACCGTATTGCCGTCAGCCTTCCCCTGGGGCCAGGCTGCTGACAAGTGGGTCGAGCTGGTCAAGGAGCGCTCGGAAGGTCGCATCAACATGAAGATTTACAGCAACTCCCAGCTGGTCTCCGGTGACCAGACCAAGGAGTTTTCGGCCATGCGTTCAGGGCTGATTGATATGGCGGTGGGTTCCACTATTAACTGGTCCCCGCAGGTGCCGGAGCTTAACCTCTTCTCCCTGCCATTCCTGATGCCGGACTACGCGGCCATTGATGCGATTACTCAGGGCGAGGCCGGTGAGGCAATTTTTGCGGCTATTGAGAAGCGCGGTGTGACGCCACTGGCCTGGGGCGAAAACGGTTTCCGCGAGCTGTCTAATTCCAAGCGGGCAATCAGCGAGCCGTCCGATCTTGAAGGGCTGAAGATCCGCGTTGTGGGGTCGCCACTGTTCCAGGATACCTTCACGGAACTGGGGGCCAACCCCACCCAGATGAGTTGGGCCGATGCCAAGCCGGCGCTGACGACCGGCGCCGTGGATGGCCAGGAAAACCCGTTGTCGGTATTTGACGTCGCGCGTATTGACCAGGTCGGCCAGGAACATTTGACGCTGTGGCACTACATGGCGGACCCACTGGTATTTGCGGTCGGCAACCGGGTCTGGAGCCAGTTTACCCCGGAAGATCAGGAATTGCTGAAGCAGGCCGCCATCGATGCCGGCCAGTGGGAAATCGAGAAATCCCGTGCTGAATTGGAGGCCACCCTGGCTGCTATCGAGGAACGTGGCGTTCAAGTGACCGAACTGACGCAGGAACAGCATGACGCCTTTGTTGCAGCAACCCAGTCTGTCTACGAAAAGTGGACGCCTCGTATTGGCGAAGAACTGGTCGAGCAGGCGCAGAAGGCGGTCGCTGACCGCCAGCAGTAAGCCTCGACTCTCCCGGCGCCTGCCACTCCGGCGGGCGCTGTCGTCTTAACCGGAGTAACCATGCCATCCCGCCCCCCGAAGTTCAGGCCAGAAGCCTGGCTGGCGACCCTGGCGCTGATTGCCATTTGCGTGATCAGTCTGGGTAACGTCATTGTCCGCTATGCAACCGATGCCTCGTTCGCCTTTACGGAAGAGTTTTCGGTGTTCCTGCTGGTTCTGCTGACGTTTGCCGGGGCAGCAGTGGCGGCCCGCCATAATCAGCACATCCGCATCGAACTGATCGAGCACTACTTGCCTTCACGGGCCAGAAAAGCGGTGTTTGTGTTGCAGTGGCTGGCCGGTGTCATTGTTATGGGTATTACCACCTGGTACGGGGCCAAGTTCGCATGGGAGGAACACCAGTGGGAATCCCTGTCTCCAGGGCTGGGGCTGCCCAACTGGATTTACGTGATCTGGCTGCCGTTGATGTCTCTTGCCATCATCATCCGCATGACCCAGAACCTGATTGATCGCCTGCGGGGGAAGAAGGATCCGGAGGTCATTCATGAGTCCTGATCTGCTGCTGATTGGCAGCTTCCTGCTGGCGTTGCTGTTGGGCGTCCCGGTGGCGATTGCGTTGGGTCTCGGGGGCGTGGTCGGTATCCTGGCGGGACTGTCACCCGACATGCTGGCGACCCTCGGCACCAACACCTACAACAGCGTGGCCAAGTACCCGCTGATTGCCATCCCGCTGTTTATCCTGACCGGCCTGATCTTCGAACGGGCGGGGGTGGCGGCCAGCCTGGTCCGGTTTGCGCAGGCCATTATCGGTCCCCGTCACGGCGGCCTGACGGTGGTGGCGGTGCTGGTCTGTCTGATCATGGGCGGTATGAGCGGTTCAGGCCCGGCGGATGCAGCGGCTGTGGCCATGGTCATGCTGCCAAGCATGCGTAAGGCGGGCTATCCGCAGCCTTTTTCGGCGACCTTGATAGCCGCGTCGTCATCGACGGCCATCCTGATTCCGCCCTCGATTGCCTTGATTCTCTATTCGATTGTGGTGCCTGGTGTGGACCTGCGGGCGCTGTTCGCGGCTGGTCTGTTTCCGGGGATCCTGGCGGGGCTGTCCCTGCTGGTTCCCGCCCTGTTCCTGGCCCGCAAGTATGGCTGGGAGGACCCTGAAACGAGCGAGCGCCCGCCGTTCTGGCCCAGCTTCCGGGCGGCACTGCCGGCACTGTTCGCGCCGGTGATTATCCTCGGCGGCCTGCGCTCGGGTCTGTTCACACCCACTGAAGCCGCGGTTGTTGCAGTGACTTACGGTGTGATCGTTGGCACCCTGGTGTACCGTAACCTCAGCCTGCGCAGTCTCTTTGAGCTGATGACCGATGCCGCCGTCACCTCCGGTGTTGTCATGTTGATCATTGCCCTTGCGGGCATTTTCGCCTGGGCGGGGACCACCCTGGGGACATTCCAGCATCTGGCTGACGCCTTGCTGACTCTGTCCGAGAACGGCTGGGTGCTGCTGGGCCTGGTGATGGTGCTGGTGTTGATTGCCGGCATGCTGCTGGATGCCGTGTCCATCTACCTCATCCTTATTCCCATTGTCCTGCCTTTGATGAACCACTTCGGCTGGAACCCGGTCTGGTTCGGCATCCTGCTGGCGATGAATATTGCCATCGGCCAGTTCACGCCACCGGTGGCCGTCAACCTGATGGTGACTACCCGTATTGCCAATATTCGTCTGGAGCACACCATGGGCTGGGCCCTGGTGTTCATCGCCGCCATGGGCGTCAGCCTGTTGCTGGTTATGCTGATACCGGGCATTGCCCTCTGGCTGCCGGACAAGCTCGGGTATGTGGTCGGGCCCTGGTAGAATGAAAAAAAGTGTGATCTTGCCGCTTTGCGGACGGCCTTCACGGGGTAAGGCTTCGGCCTATCCGAACACAAAGGAGTCCATTGCCAGTACCCCGTGCTGGATGCCGCCTTCGATAACGCGAGCCTCGCTGGGGGCATTCGCCGCGCCCAGTGCAATCAGCAGTGGCAAGAAATGTTCCGTGGTCGGGTGTGCACGCCGGGCATGGGGTGCCAGTTCCAGGGCCTGCAGGAGCCGGTGATGGTCCCCGTCCAGAATCGCACGTTGGATCCATTCGGAGAACTCGTTGGCGTAGGCCTCGCCGTCATCGTGTCTGCTACGGAACTCATAAAGGTTGTGGGTCAGACTACCGGACCCGACGATCAGGACGCCTTCGTTGGCCAGCGGTGACAGCGCCCGGCCAAGCTGAAAGGCCGAATCCGCATCCAGATCCAGTGGCATGGACACCTGAAATACCGGTACATCGGCTTGCGGGAACAGGTGCAGCAAGGGCACCCAGGCACCGTGGTCGAGCCCGCGGTGCTGGTTGGCGGTTGCCGGCCAGCCTGCCTTTGATAGCAGTTCCAGGGCGCGGGTGGCGACCTCAGGTTGGCCAGTGACCGGGTATATGATGTCGTAAAGGGCAGGATCAAATCCGCCAAAATCGTGGATGGTCTCCGGCCGGATAGCAGTACCCACCTCTACTCCACGTGTCATCCAGTGAGGAGACACCACGAGTATTGCCTTTGGCCGACTCAGCGTACGCCCCAACTCAGCCAGACCCCGGCCAGCGAGGCCAGGGTCCAGTGCAAAGGTGGGCGCGCCGTGGGAGACGAACAGGCTTGGTAATGTCTTCATGTCATTCTCCTTTTGGCGCGGGCTGATGGTTTCGTTCGGTCTTACTGCCTGGCGAGCAGGGCGTCTACGGAAGCCCGGCCACCACCGCTGAAGACCAGCGATACAGACACGGCCAGCAGTGCAAGACCAAACTCATAACCATTGTTGCTCATGAACAGGCCGTTGCCGATATGCACGCTGAAGATCGCGATCAGCATGGCAAAGGCGAGGACCGCACTGGCGGGCCGAACCAGCAGGCCGATGATCAGGGCCAGGCCGCCGAGGAATTCCGCGCCGCCGGCCATCAGGGCCATCAGGTAGCCCGGGCTGAGGCCGATGGAATCCATCCACTGGCCAGTGCCTTCCAGGCCGTAGCCGCCAAACCAGCCAAACAGTTTCTGGGCTCCGTGGGCCACAAAGATGATGCCAACGGGAATTCTCAGTGCCAGGGCTGCCCAGCTTGAGTTGGTTGCAAAAACGCGATTGATCAATTGAGTGCTCATTGTGTTCTCTCCTGTGTGGGTTCGTTGCTAAACCATGGAGTGAACTTTACTCGTCATGCTAAGTGGGATAAACATGGGAAACTGATATTAACTGTCTCGGAAAATGAAACAATGGATAAATTGCTGGAGATGCAGACCTTTGTGTCTGTGGTGGATGCCAAGAGCTTTGTTCGGGCAGCTGAAGTGATGGGGGTCTCCAAAGCGGCGGCATCCCGGTATGTAAATGACCTGGAGACGCGGTTGGGCGTGAGGCTGCTGCACCGCACCACCCGTCGGCTGTCGCTGACGGATGAGGGGGAGGTCTTCTATTTCCGATGCAAGGAACTGCTGTCAGCTGTTGAGGAGGCCGAGGCGGAGTTGGATTCCCGCAGCGGTAATGCCCGCGGGCTGCTGAGAATCAATGTACCGGTGAGTTTTGGCATTGGCCATCTCGGGCCCCTTTGGGGGGCGTTTCATCAGCGGCACCCGGATGTCCAGTTGGACATTAACCTGGCCGACCGGATTGTGGATATCGTCGAGGAAGGCTTTGACCTGGCTATCCGCATCGCCAGCCTGCCCAGTTCCACGCTGATCAGTCGCAAGCTGGCCTCTACACGCATAATGTTGTGTGCTTCGCCGGACTACCTGGCAACCCACGGCACGCCGGAGCACCCGTCGGAATTGGCGGAGCACAGAATCATTGCCTACAGCAATCTGGCCACGCGTCACGACTGGCACTTTGAAGGGCCGAATGGTGCGGTGTCCGTTCGCATTCAACCCTGGCTCAACACCAACAACGGCGATACCTGTCGTGCCGTCGCGCTCAGCCATCAGGGCATTATTCTGCAACCGGACTTTCTGGTGGGCGCAGACCTGGCGGCGGGATCGCTGGTGGAGGTGATGCCGGAGTACCGCTCCATGGAGTTGGGGATCTACGCGATCTATCCCACCCGCAAGTTTGTCGCGCCCAAGGTCAGGGCGTTGGTGGACTTTCTCAGTGAGAAGTTTTCGGGTGGTCTTCAAGGCTGACGTTGTCGATCCAACACGTCCCTGAGCGGATCAAACCGGTAGAACCCGCAGAGAGCTTCATACACTTCCGGCTGCTCGTCGCTCAGGTGTTGGGGTTGCTGAAAGAAGGCTTCCGTCAATACCGCGAAGAACTCAGCCGGCTCAGTAGCACCGTACGGATCAAGCCAGCTGTGCTGGTGATGCCGGAGGGAGTGTCGCAGGTGTTCGTAGGCGCGGGTCATGGTTTGCTGCCACTGCCTGGCCTGTTCACCGCTGAGCGGAGGTGCGCCATCGGCGGTGCCGTCGAGGTAATCAAGCTGGTGTGCGAATTCATGGAGAATCACGTTGTGTTCACCCTGTGGATTGACCGCCCCTTCTTCGCATTCCGCCCAGGCCAGTACCACCTGGCCACGGCTGGAGGCTTCACCGGCACGAACTTCATTACTGACGCTGACCACCATGCCGTCGCTCTCCTCGTCTCTTACGTGATAGGCGTCCGGATACACCAGGATGCTGCGTACTTCATCAAAATCGCTATAGTCGCGGGCCAGTATCAGCAGGCAGGCGTGGCCGGCAATGGTGAGGCGAACCCTGTCATCCACACTGAAACCATCGCAGCCGTAGAAGGATTTTTCCGCGAGGAACAGCTGCACCCGTTGTTCGAGCTGTTGTCGGAATGACGGGGAAAGTCTGTGGTACAGCGGCACCTGGGTAGTCAGTAGCTGTCGCCACCGGTCCGGAAAGGGTTGTTGCAACTCCCGTTGGCGGCGCCATTGGCGGTAGAAGAACAGGTAGAAGATGCTCAGTGCGATCAGTGTTGCGGCAAAGATGGCATAGATCAGCGCTGATGACATTCCGGTTCCTGCGGTGGCGTGAAAGGGCACAACCCATCTTACACAAATCCACCGGGGCGACCAGAGGCGGGGTGGGAGGTGCCCGCCCCGCATGGGGCTTCAGACGCGTTCGAGGGTCACCGGTACTGGCCGGCACACGGTATTGCATACCGGTGAGTGGCCCTTGGCGAACGACAGCAGATCGTCCAGCTCTTCGTCGCTGCAGTCCGCCTCGATATCCAAAAGGATCCGAATGCTTTCGTAACCCACCGTTGCCTCGTCATTCAGGGCCAGCAGTCCCTCCAGGTTGATGTTGCCGGATAATCGGGTGGACAGCTTACGAATGGTGATTCCACGGGCAGCGGCGTGCAACACCGTGGTGGTGGTCACGCAGCCTGCGAGCGCGTGCAGCAGGAACTCGACAGGATTGGCGCCTTCGTTGTTGCCCAACAATACCGGAGGCTCGCCATTGGTGAACGTGAAGTCCTCGGAGCGGGATTCATCCTCGGCGCCCGCGCCGTAGAATCCGCGGATGGTGGATTGGTTTTCTCCGCCGTTGATCCACCGGTTATTGGCCCGGAACTCGAATTGGGCGAGGGAGGGACTGTTCTTCAGGGCTTCTATGGTCTGGCCCATCTGGATCAGGTCAAGGCCGTTACGGGTGTGGATGTTTACCTGGGTGTTCATCTGTCTTCTCCTTTCTCATCGTCATTGGTTGCCGGGAATTCCGGGGGCGTCTTTCCAGGCGCCCATGGATAAATTAAGGCTTGACAGCGCCACTGATCAGATGGATTTTTGACAAAAAGAGGGTGTTTGTGCCACGAATTCGCGCAGGGGCCAAAAGCCATGGTACTCAATCAACCGAAAGTAACCCGGGTTCTGATTCTGGCCTTGCCGGAAACGGCGGGTTCGGCGTTGTACGGCATGGTGGATGTGCTGATGGCGACGGGCAATCTCTGGCAGACCCTTGTGGGCGACAGCGCGCCATTCCGGCCATTCGATGTGCGTATAGTCTCGGTAACCCGCTCGCCGTTTCGCTGTGGCCACGGCATTCCGGTAGAGCCGGAGTGCGCCATCGCTGAGGATCCGCCACTGGATGTCTTGATTCTGCCGGAAATCTGGCTCGGACCGGATGAGGATATCGGTGGCCGGTACGATGTCCTGATGGCCTGGATTAACCGCAAATATCACGAGGGTGCGACGGTATACTCGGCGTGTTCAGGCTCGGTTCTGCTCGCGGAGAGCGGGCTGTTGGACCACTGTGAGGCGACGTCCCATTGGGGCTATCAGGAGCTGTTCCGGACCCGTTATCCGAAGGTGCGCTTCCGGCCGGAAGCCAACCTGGTCTACGCTCATTCCGGTGGCCGTCTGGTGACCGCCGGTGGCACCACATCGTGGCACGATCTGGCACTGCATATCATCGCCCGCTACGTTGGCATTGGCGAGGCCATGCGCATTGCGAAGGTGTACCTGCTGAAGTGGCATGGTGAGGGCCAGTTACCGTATACCGGCCTGGTACGCCGTACCCACCACGCCGATTCGGCTGTTCGCCGTTGTGAAGAGTGGCTGCGGGAGAATTATCGGGATGCGAAGGCCGTGACCCGACTGGTCCAGGCCTCCGGTCTGCCGGAGCGAACGATCAAGCGACGCTTCAAGGCCGCTACGGGGGTATCGATCATGGAGTACCTCCAGAATCTTCGTATTGAACAGGCGAAACGGGCGCTGGAACAGGGCAACCTTTCGGTTGAAGCGGTGAGCGTGGAAGCCGGGTATGAGGATGTTTCCTTTTTCAGGCGGCTGTTCAAGCGCCTGACCGGACTGACCCCCGGGCAGTATCGGCGCATGTTCCGTCCGCTGACCGTGGAGAACTCACCGAACGTCTCTCAGCGCATTCCATAGTTGCCTGGCGCTCCAGGTTGCTGGTTCCTGCTCACGCTCGTGCATCAACTCCACCAGCTTCCGGTTGACGGGGGCATCCTTACCCAGCCGTTCCGCCAGTTTCACCACTTCACCATTGATCCAGTCTATCTCCGTCGGCCGTCCGGCCTGGAGGTCTTCCCACATGGAGGAGCGGGCGACGGGGTCGATGGTTAGCATCTGTTTGGCCAGTCGGGTAAACAGCCAGTCCGGCGTCGACATCAGTGGCGGAATCAGGTTCATCGGCAGGCCGGTCAGTTTGACGGTGGGGATTCCGGCGGTCTTCAGAAGTTGCAGCGTTTCACGTTGCGCCAGGGCAAGGCAGCGGCGATAGTCCCGCTGTGATAGCTCCTCCAGCAGGGGGACGCCTGAAAGCGCGTTGACCGGGTTGTTCAGGTTCAGCAGCAACTTGGACCACATCACCGATTCGATGTCGGACCTCGGTTCCAGGGGTAATCCTGCCTTATCAAACCAGGGCAGGGCGGGATCGAGGGATGGATACTGCTCTGCCATCAGATGGCCTTCGGTACCCTGATGGAAATGCCCCGGCTGCTGCTGTAGCACATTGAACGGCACCATGCCGGCCAGCACGGTGGCTTCCGGCATCGCTTCCTTAAGGTGTGAAGCGTTGGAAATTCCGTTCTGCAGGCTGACCACCGGTATGCCTTCCGGCACCCAGGGGGCGAGCTGTTTGCCCGCCTCAGACGTCGCTGCGGATTTCACCGTGACCAGAACCAGGTCCGCCTCCCGGGCGGCTTCGGCGGAGGTTACGTACCGGTTTTCGGCAAGCTGGCTGCGAAAGCTGAAGCCCTCGTAGTCGGTCACCACCAGGGGATTGGCCTGAAGCACCTCCTGCATTCCGGGCCGGCCAATCATGACCACATCAACGCCGGCGGATAGCAGCCGGCCGCCGATATAACAGCCAACGCTACCGGCACCGAAGATGACAATTCGGAAAGTGGTCTTGGTCACAGGATAAGCCTTATGCTGGTTTCGTTTATTGTTTTCGTGCAAGCACGGCCATTTTGGCCTGCCTGCCCCAGTGATGCCATACTCTAATGTCTTGGCGCATCAATGAGTCTGCAGGAGGAAAAGGGATATGTCAGAGAATCAGACGGTGGTTATTACCGGTGCCAATCGTGGTATCGGCCTTGAACTGGCTCGACATTACGCCGGTCAAGGCTGCCGGGTGATTGGAATATGCCGTGAGGCCTCCGCGGAATTGCAGGAGACGGCTGCCAAGGTCATTGAGGGCGTGGATGTCACCTCGGACGACGGTATCCGGAAGCTGGTGAGCGAACTGGAAGGCCAGACCATTGACCTGCTGATCAATAATGCCGGCCTGTTGCAGGATGAAAAGCTGGGCAGTATCGACTTCGACTCCATCCGTACCCAGATGGAAATCAATGCCTACGCGCCGTTGCGTGTGGCCGAGGCATTGGTGGGCCAGATTCCCTACGGCGGCAAGATTGCCAACATAACCAGCCGCATGGGCTCAATTGCCGACAACGATTCCGGTGGTCGCTACGGTTACCGCGCGTCAAAGGCGGCGTTGAACGCCTTTGGTAAATCCCTGGCTGTGGATCTGCAACCAAAAGGTATTGCCGTTGCCTTGTTGCACCCGGGCTATGTCAAAACCCGCATGGTGAATTTCGGTGGGTTGATCACGCCCACGGAATCCGCGAAAGGCCTGGCTGAACGGATTGAGGAGCTGGACCTGGATAACACAGGTTCATTCTGGCACAGCAATGGGGAGCTGTTGCCCTGGTAATAGTTGCTAGGGCGGGTGGGAAGGACGAACCCCATGACAGACACTGAGAGGGGACCTTCAGCTCCGGAACAGGGGGGCTTGACGGGGAAAATCAATATAAGGGATGCCGCCCTGGTCGTGATTGCGACTGTCGCGACGGTGTACTTCATTGACTGGGCAGAGGCCATCCTGCTGCCGCTGGTGGTTGCGGTGCTGGTTTCCTACGCCCTTGACCCGCTGGTGTCTGCCCTGGAGCGGCTTCGGATTCCCCGGGCTATCGGCGCGGCCATTATTCTTTTGAGCCTGATTGCCATGGTGTCGATCGCCAGCATCCCTCTCCAGCGTGAGGCCATGTCTATGCTGGACAAGGTGCCGTTGGCGGCCCAGAAAGTAAAACAGATACGGGCCAGCGCAGCGGTGACCGGCGAAGAGGATATGCTGGAGAAAGCAGAAAAGGCGGTCAAGGAAATAGAATCCACCGCAGAAGACGAGAACGAGGAAGAGTCCGAACCCGGGGTCACTCCCGTGCGAATTGTCGACGACTCCTTTAACCTCAGGAACTACCTGCTGCGGGGCTCATCATCAGCCCTGCTGCTCATATCCCAGCTGTTTTCCGTACTGTTACTGGTGTATTTCCAGTTGTCCATCGGCAAATTGTATCGCAGAAAAATCATACGATTGTCCGGGCCTTCGTTCCGCCGGATGCGCAATGCAGCACGTCTCATGAGCGAATTTCATCATCAGGTCCGGCGGTTTCTGTTCGTGATGCTGGTCGGTGCCCTGTTTGTCGGCCTGGTTACCTGGCTGGCATTCCTCGCTTTGGGGGTTGAGGAGGCAGGGTTGTGGGGTGTCACGGCGGGGGTGGCCAGTGCCATTCCTTACCTGGGTCCGTTTCTGGTGTTTATCGGGTGCGGGCTGGCGGCTTTCCTTCAGTTTGGAACGCCTGATATGGCAATCATTGTTGCGGTGGTCTCCCTGATTATTACCAGTATTCAGGGCAACCTGATGACACCGTGGATGACCAGCAAGGTATCCAGTCTGAACACCGTTTCGATCTTTATCGGTCTGCTGTTCTGGGGTTGGATCTGGGGGGCGGTCGGGTTAATTGTTGCCACTCCCATTCTGATGATCGCCAAGTCTCTGTGCGATCATATCGTCAACTTGCGCCCGGTGGGGGAGTTGCTGGGCAAATAGGCGTTCGCTGAACGAAAAAAAGGCAGCCGAGGCTGCCTTTTTTGCTACGTGTTGGCTGTTATTTACAGGCCAACTACGTTTTCCGCCTGAGGACCTTTCTGGCCTTCAGTTACGGTGAAATCAACCTGCTGGCCTTCTGCCAGAGTCTTGAAGCCGCCGCCCTGGATGGCGCTGTAGTGAACAAAAACGTCCGGGCCGCCTTCACGAGTAATAAAGCCAAAGCCTTTTGCTTCGTTGAAGAACTTAACAGTACCGGTAACAGTAGACATATTTAACTATCCTGAATTCAATTATTTAACTTGCCGTCAGATCATCATCGTGATGACTGATCAGCGGAATGCGGAAACAAAAAACTGGCGTGGTCAAAAACAGGACGATGCACTACTTATTACAACAGAGATGCGTCTTATTGATGAAATGCTTTGCTCTATCTTTCCAACGGGACTCACTGTACCCCAGTGGGAACGGAATGCAAAGCTATTTCGTATAGGCATATACCAAGGGAGGTTGTATGAAGTATATCTTTGAAGTTCGTATCAACGATGGCTACACCGCTGAAGACTACGCAGATGCCTGGGTACGGGCGAGTGAGCTGATCCAGCAGGCCCCCGGGGCCCGGGGGACGGAACTGCACCGGAAGATTGGTGATCCCGACACGTTGATAGCCATCGCCACTTGGGAAAGCAAGGAAGCGCGGGATGCGATGGAGTCTGACAAGGATCCACGAATCACCGACATTATCCGTAGCGCCGCGCCGTTTGTGGAGATCCGGCCGCTGGGTGAGTTTGAGGACCCTGAGTGGGTGGTCATGCCTCCCGGCAAGTCGGGCCAGGAATGACATGCCATACCAGATCCTGGCCGATACGGTCCTGACGATTCACGTGGCCGTCGTATTGTTCGTTGTTGGCGGGCTGGTCATGGTTGTCACCGGCCATTTCCGGGGCTGGCGGTGGGTCAGGAACCCGTGGTTCCGGCTTGCCCATGTGGTTGCCATTGCCATAGTGGTGCTGCAGGCGTGGCTGGGCGTTCTGTGTCCGTTGACCACACTGGAGGTGTGGTTGCGTTCGCAAGCCGGTGAAGCGGGCTATTCCGGGAGCTTCGTGCAGTACTGGTTGCAGGAATTGCTCTACTACCAGGCGCCAGCGTGGGTGTTCATCCTGGCCTATACGCTGTTCGGGCTGCTGGTTGTGTTGACCTGGTGGTATTGTCCGCCGCGATCGCGCAGAAAAAAACGTTAACGATCGGGGCAAGCGTCACGGATTGAATCCTTATGGGTGAATGGCGCGGTAACATGGTTTAATCTGCCCCAGACCTGAATCCGATCCCCATACAAGGAGTGCCGCGTGTCAGAACTTGCGACTTACCAGAGCTTTTCCATCGAGGTGTCCAACCACATCGCCCATGTGCAGTTCAGCCGCCCCGAAGCGTTGAATACCATGAACAAGGCGTTCTGGCTGGAACTGCCACAGTGCATGCAGGATATCGAGGCCAACACCGACGCACGGGTGATCGTGATTTCCTCCACTGGCAAGCATTTCTCCGCGGGGATGGATCTGAGCGTATTCAGCGACCCGAAATCCGTACCCATGAGCGGCGATCCCGGCCGTATGGCGGAAAATCTGCGCCGGGTCGTGTTGCAGTTGCAGGACACCCTGACATCGCTGGAAAAGATTCGTCTGCCGGTACTGGCCGCCATCCACGGTGGTTGCATCGGCGGCGCGCTCGATCTTGTCTGTGCGGCTGATAGCCGTTACTGCACGGAAGATGCCTATTTCACCATCAAGGAAACCGAGCTGGGCATGACAGCCGACGTCGGCACCCTTCAGCGCCTGCCCAAACTGATGCCGGAGGGAGTGGTTCGGGAGCTGGCTTACACCGGCCGCAAGTTCTCGGCGGAAGAAGCCCGGAGCCTTGGATTTGTGAATTCGGTCTACGCCGATCAGGAAGCGATGCTGGCGGCCGTAATGAAGGTGGCAGGGCAAATCGCAGCCAACTCACCGCTGGCGGTCACCGGCTGCAAGGAAATGTTGAACTACAGCCGTGATCACAGCGTGGAAGACAGCCTGAAGTATATGGCTACATGGCAGGCCGGCATGTTCCGCCCCACCGACATGATGAAATCCTTCCAGGCCAAAGCGCAGAAGCAGGCCCCCCAATACGATGCTTTGTTCCCGGTAAAACCGCTGTTTGAGCAGTAAATGCCTATGAGAAACCGGCGGCGCACATCCGGAATCTCCCCCATGGCAGCCCTGGTGTTCCAGGGCGCCATTGGCGTGCTCGGCCTGGTTGCCATTCTGATTTTCGATATCGCGGTGCCGCTCCTGGGGCCTGGCCTCTGGCACAGCCTCCTGTACGGCGCGATCGGCGCCCTGCTCACTTATGTCACGCTGCTTTTATTCACACAGATTCCCGGATTACTGCCGGACAATCTGGAGCGGCAGATGCAGGGGCTGTATAACTTTGCGTCCAGCTATTCGCGGACCATGCTGATTGTGCTGTCGTTACTGGCGGGCATTGGCGAGGAATTGCTGTTCCGTGGCGCGGTTCAGGGCTGGTTGCTGGAACACACCAACGCCACTGTCGCGGTACTGGCGGCTTCGGTATTCTTCGGCCTGGTGCACTATGTGTCGTTCACCTATTTCCTGATTGCCACTGGGCTGGGGCTGATTCTGGGTGTGGCTTATGTTCTGTCTGAAAGTATTGCGCTGGTCATGATCTGGCACGCGGTCTACGACATGATAGCCCTGTTCTGCCTGCTCCGTTTTCCGCGCTGGTTTGGTGTCAGGGAAGCGGGTTCCGGTCACTCGGAGCATCAGGAATAGTCGATATCTTCCCTGCCGGTACTTTTCCGGGCTTCGAAACTGGCCAGCTCAACGTTGATGGCGTTGGTTGAAATCTGTATCTCGTACAGGGAATACAGCAGCGAAAAAGACAGCAACACCAGGCTGGCGCCAAAAGCCACCACCCCGGCCAATCCAGCCCCCAGGAAGAGCAGGAACATGGAGACGGTGCAGAGGAAGAAACTGAGCACGCCGTAAGCCTGCATGCGCTTGGTCAGCACTATCCGCTTGCGCAACATACCGATCTGCCGGGCGATCAATGCATGGTCCTCTTCGGTATCCATTTGCCTGAGCTGACGAATCAGCTGCGCCAGCACCAGAAAGCGATTGGTGTACGCGAGCAACAGCAGGGAGATGGCAGGGAACAGCAGGGCGGGCGTTGTCAGATCCAATTCGTCGTCCTTTTTGAGATCAGTGCGTTAGCCGGTAATACCTGGCCATTATATGGGATTGAAATAAAGTCGGTAACTGCAAAATAGGGTTGGTAACTTTCAAGGTAAGCCGTTGATCTAATGCTGTGACAGCGTCGTGTTCAGCCACCACCCGATGTCAGTTTTTCTTACACAATACTCGCCTAATGGCGACCCCGCCAAGACCTTCCCCATAGCGTTCAGCCAGTTGCAGCGCTGGCACTGAATATGCTGCCGTATTTCCAGAGTGTCTCTTTGCGGATAAGCTGAAGGAGAGGGGCGTCATGAACCACATTCGGCAATGGTTACCGGTGATCATGGCGCTTGCAATCTCCCTGATAATGGGGGTTTCCAGCGCACTGCAGGCCGCTTCATTGATGGTCTCCACATCCCCCGATCGCAGCGCTCCCACACCTGTTGCATCCGGGCCAGTCTCGGGCGTGGTCTACGTCTTTGTGGCCGACGCTGATGATATGGACCAGGTGCGCTTCTACCTGGATAACACACTGGTTAAAACCGAGAACAACGTGCCCTGGGACTTGGAGGGTACAACCCCGGATAAACTCGCCTTGCCCTTCGACACTCAAGACCTGCTGGATGGCACCTACGCCCTGAGGGCCCAGTTGAACAAGGGCGGAGTCACCGTACAAAACCTGGATGTGGACATGCAGGTGACGAACCAGCCAGCCCCCGAGCCTGGTGATGAGGCCCAGCAGCTGCATGTCGGTTGGCAAACGGACCCGGCCACATCGTTAAGCCTGGTTTGGTTCACCCCGGATGCATCGGCGCCGGCCATGGTGAGCTACAGAATGACCGGTGATTCCGACTGGGCTCAGGCCAGCGGTTCGCTCAATCATCAAACATCGGATGGCAGGTATCTCAAGGTTGCCCTTTCCGGGCTGATACCCGATACCCCCTATGAATTCCGCGTGGCGTTGGCGGACAGTGTGTGGAGCAAGGTCTATCAAAGCCAGACCGCGCCTGCTCCGGGGCCCCAGGATTTTGACGCAGTGTTCGTGGCGGATACCGGGCTGGTTGGCCGTACCGATGGCCTGGCAACGGGGACCGAGCAAGTGATCGCGGAGATTGCTGCCCTGTCGCCCCGGTTGGTGCTGTTGGGCGGTGACTACGTCTATTTTGATACCGACAAGCGGTTTGGCACCCTGGAACGCACCATTGCCGCCTGGTTTGATCAAATGGCGGCAGTGGCGGGGAATACGCCCATGATGCCGGTATATGGCAACCATGAGGAGGTGCTGGGTGAGGGCTTTGACACCTGGGTGCAGTACTTCCCCACGCCGGACGGCTGGAACAACCGGCGTATGTACAGTTTCGATGTTGGGGACATCCATTTCGTAGCGGTATTCGGGGTAGATGAATTCCAGACCCTGCCCCAGGATGCGCTCGATTGGCTGGCCGCCGATCTGGCCGCTGCTTCCCAGCAGGGACAGCGCTGGCTGATTCCTTTCTTTCATGCGGCTCCGTTCTCCGATGGCAAGAATCATCCATCCGCCTTGACATTGCGGGGCCAACTGGGACCTGTGTTCGAAGCCGCCGGCGTGCAGGTTGTATTAACTGCCCACGACCAATCCTATGAGCGAACCTATCCGTTGGAGAACGTGCCCGCCGATAATACTCCGACATCCACTGATCGCCATTGCTATACACTGGACGATGGGGTTACCTGGCTGAAGGTGGCTCCCGGTGGCAAGCTCAGTAATATCTCCAAGGGGTTTTCCCCCTGGTCGTCATCGCCGCCACCTGACTGGACGGTTACACGGGACAATACCCTGCACCATTACGCGCATTTGACGGTGTCTTCGGCGGGGGTGCTGGATGTCGATATCCATGGTGTTGCGGGTAACGGGGCGCCGCCCCTGCGAATCGACCGGGTACGCTATACCACCCAGACCTGCGGCCCGGAATTCGCCGCCCAACCTACGCAAGTTGCGTTCAATCTGGAACCCGGGGAAGTGGAGAGCCTGGAGGTGCAACTGACGGCCGATGGCACAACCATTCCATTCGAGGTGACCCAGATACCGGGTTGGCTGTCGGTGTCCGCCGTAAGTGGCACTACGCCGGCAAACCTCCAGCTCACCGCCGACGCCCAGGGGCTGGCCGTGGGCAAGTACAGTGGGGTTCTGGAGTTCTCGGATGGGGCTGACAATGCTACCTGGTTGCCGGTGTCGCTGGTGGTTGGCTCCTCGGACTACAGCCTGTGGGTGGCCGATAACCCACAACGGCTGTCGGCCCAGCCCCTGGAAAGCGCCGTGTTGCAGGGTAATCGCTATATCTTCACCAGCCCGGATACCGACGTCAAAAAGGTGCGCTTCTACCTGGATGACCCCACCGGAACTGGCACAGTCACCAAGACAGAGAACATAGCCCCGTTTGATCTGGGAGGAACCGCCCCGGACGACAGTGCCTACCCGTTTGACACAGAGACACTGGCCGATGGCGGCCATGCAATGGGTGCTCGCTTGTCCCTGGGCAGTGGTCTGGAAGTGCTAGTGGATTCCAGTTTCCAGGTTGCCAATGATGCGCCTCAACTGGCGGTCAGCCCGCCCAGCCTTTCGTTGCAGGTGATAGCACCGCAATCCATGGCGGAGGACAGCGTGCTGGCTCAAATGACCGACGGCCAGGTGCTGGCCTATACCGCCCAAACCAACGCAAGCTGGCTCACGGTCAGCCCGTCCTCCGGTACCCTGCCGGAAACCCTGACCGTGACCGCGCAGGTCAACGACCTGTCCCCTGGGCAGTATCATGGGCAGGTCACGGTATTGGCGGACAGCGGCGATCAGGAATCCGTGAGCGTTGACCTGTTCTATGGCCAGCAGTCCAGCTCCGGACTTCTGGTATCCCTGTCTCCGGACCGTAGCTCAGCGTTTCCGCTGGATGGCACAACCCTGTCCGGCAATGTCTATGTCTTTGTCCCCGAGGCGGCTGGCATTGAGAAGGTATCGTTCTACCTTGACGACCCCAATCGGCTAGCCAAACCGATCAAGGTGGAGGGCAACGCACCTTGGGATTTCGCGGGCACCATCCTGACGCCACCCCGCAACGCCTATCCATTTGACCTCCAGGGCCTGGACGGACAGCACCAGATCACGGCCGTGAGCAGTGACTCCTCCGGGGAAACCGTGGTGCATGGAGTGTTTAACGTTAGTCCCTAGTGAGCCCCAGGCACCGGGCCTCATCTCTCCGGCGAAGTGTCAGGTCCCGGAATACCGCACCTATCAACAGAATGAAACCGGCCAGCTCCACAACAAACCAGTAGGAGACAAACAAGGCAAAGAACACGAGGCAAGCCCCCGCCAAGGCTATCAGGGTAGGCATCATCCGGTGATGGCGTCGTTTCCCCGCAGCCACAGCGAGAACGGTCAGCGCCGTAAAGATCCCGATGCCTCCTGACCAAAGCTGGAGATCAAGCGTCAGCTGAACGCCCAGTGTTGCCAACAGAATAGTGGCAGCAAGCAGGCCGTAGCACGTCAGCAAGGCCAGCATCAGGGCAGTAACGCCGAGAAATCCCTGTTGCCTGAGCGCGCTCAGCCAGCGCCTGGGATGGCTCCTGCGCAACCATTGTTGCAGTCGTCCTGGAGCCTGGCCGCCCCTGCGCGCGGCGATTTCCACTGAACGGGCGCCAAAGCTCTGCGCCACCTCCCGGGTCTGATGGCTCGGGCTGTGGGCGAAATAGTCGATGTGCCGGATGATCCTGATATCTTCAAAGCCGGCATCTCCCAGCATGGCCAGAAGGTTTTCCTCGACGGTGGCGCCAACCACGCACTCCACCCATAACCTGGGATCGGAATCGCAGTCCACCGTAACCGGTCGATTGATGACCACGTCGGCCAGCTGTAGGCGGCCGCCGGGTTTGAGGACCCGAAACATCTCCGCGATCGCCCTGCGTTTGTCGGGCACAAGGTTGAGGGCGCCGTTGCTGGTGATGCTGTCGATACTGCCGCTGGCAAAGGGAAGATGCTCGGCGGTTGCCTGGATCACATCGATACTGGCGCCTTGTGTTTCAGCACGCTGCTTCAGTTTGCGCGTCATGGCCGAGGTCAGGTCCAGCGATATGACGTGACCATCGGGGCCGACAAGGTCCAGTGCAAGAAAACTGTCATTGCCTGCCCCAGCACCCAGATCCAGGGTGGTGTCCCCGGCCCTGATGGCATTTCCGCTAAAGGGATACCCAACCCCCGCAAAGGAGGCGGCAATGTCCTCCGGTAGCAATTTGATGCGGTTCTGGGGGTAATCAAGGGCACGGAGCGCCTGGTGCCCCACGGGAAAATGGAATGGAGATTGGGGTGCCTCCGCGACCTGGGTGTACATGTCCTGGACGGCGGAGGTGATCTGGCTTTTGGAATACCCGAGGATCGCGACCATGGTTCCTGCTCCTTGCGTTACCCTTCAGCGATTGCCCAGCAGTGCTTCCACTCGTTGCCTCAGCCGGTCTGGCGCCTTTTCGGTGCCGCTGGCGGCGATTTTTTCCCGCAGGCGCGTTTCGAATTCTTTCCGGCTGAAGCAGTCATGGCAGCGACGGAGGTGACGATCGATTTCTGCCCGGGTCAAGTCATCGAGCTCGCTGTCGAGGTACGCGAATAGCCGTTCTATGACCTCCTCACAGGAGATAATGTCTTCGCTCATACCGCACCTCCGTTTCCGGGACCTGTCTTCCCGGAAGTTGTTGTCAGGCCAGCTTCCCGCCCCTGGGTCCACAGAGTGTGCTGGAGCATGGCACGGGCCCGGTTGAGTCGGGAGCGAACGGTGCCCAGGGGAATATCGAGCAGCTCTGCGGTCTGGTGATAGCTATAACCTTCAATTTCCACCAGGACCATGACAACTCGAAAATCATCAGGCAGCTGATCCAGCGCCTCCTGGATATCCTTCTTTAGAAGCTGATTCAGGAACGATTGCTCAGGTGCGCCCCACCACAACAGGAATGGCTGGTGCAGTTTCTCGAACAGTGAAAAATTACCCTCGTTCCCGTCAGTCTCCAGGGCCACTTCCTTTTCCTGGCGGCACTGGCGGCGTCGCCACTGGTTGATAAAGGTATGGTTAAGTATCCGGAACAGCCAACCTTCAAACCGGGTGATGTCCGTCAGCTGGTCAAGCTTGTTCCAGGCAGTTGCCACCGTTTCGGCGACGATATCCTCAGCGTCATCCGGGTTTCGTGACAGGCGCAACGCTGTCCCGTACAGACGATCCATCAGCCTGTGGATTTCCTGCTCGAACATTGCCCGTCGTGCTGCCTTTGGGCGGTTGTCTGTGTGCGTTGCCGTTACCATGACGTTCTCCCTCCGGAGATGTCACAGGGACGTGCAGAGTCCAATGAAAGTTCCCGTCAGCAACGGATAAAAATCGGGGAACAAATCAATATGCCCATGCGTCCTTGTGGCCAGCCGGGTGTTATCCCCGGTTGGTACCCCTTACATGGAGGATAGATGCAATGGCTACCAATACAATGATCACTGCAACGGCCCTGGCTCTCTGTATGGGCGTGAGTTCCGCCGTGATGGCGGAAACACCCTACATGGGAGACGGGCACACAATGATTACACCGGATGAACTGAAGTGGGGACCAGTGGGCTCCATGGCCCCGGGCGCCCAGATTGCGGTACTGGAGGGTGACCTGGGAACCGCCGAACCCTTCACCATGAGGTTGAAGTTACCTGCGGACTATGTGATTGCGCCTCATATTCATCCGGCTTATGAGCGGGTCACGGTGTTGTCCGGGACCTTCTACTTTGCCCACGGTGAGGAATTCGATCGCGACAGCGCCAGGGCCCTGCCGGAGGGCAGTCTGGCGATCATGTCTCCCGGGGATCCGATGTACGGCTATACCGACGGAGATGTGGTTATCCAGCTCCACGGAACTGGCCCCTGGGGCATTGAATACCTGAATCCTGAAGACGACCCCCGCCAATGATGAACGGCAGCAGCGCGGCGGGGAAGGGCGTAGCGGCTATCGATTGAGCGGGCTCGCGGACTGAATGGCCGTGGTCAGGCGGTCCATAACACCGCCGCCATGGCGCCAGAAATGCCAGTAGAGCCGCACCTCCAGGGATTGGCCGGGCGTGATACTGACCAGCTGCCCCCTGTCCAGTTCCTGTTGTACCTGGGCCTGGGGGATCATGCCGTACCCCATCCCCGCCAGGGCCAGCTTCACGAAGCCTTCCGAGGACGGGCAGAGATGGTGGGGCACCGGGCCATGGTAGCCGCATTGGGCGAGAAACCGGTGCTGAAGCTGATCATTGGGGCCGAACACAATGGCCGGGGCGGATTCGAGATTGCCAGCCGTAAAGCCGCTGGAGAAATACCGCTGAACGTATGCCGGCGTTGCCAGTGGCAGGTAGGTCATTGTGCCGACTGGCACGCAGCGGGCACCGGCGACCGGTTGCGGGCTGCTGCACAGACAGGCGGCGACATCGCCTTCGCGCATTCGTCGCAGGCCAATGTCCTGATCCTCGATCACCATATCCAGAAGCAGCGCTTCCTCCGCGCAGAATTTTCCAATGGCGCTCGCCCACCAGGTGGCGAGGCTGTCCGCGTTCAGGGCAATGCGGAGCCTTGCCGTTGGTTCGGACAGGGCCGGAATGGACCCGGCCAGATCCCGTTCCAGCAGTTGCACCTGTTGCACATGGTTCAGCAGCCGCTGACCGGCAGGGGTGGCCTTGATAACCGGGCTACGAATCAGAACGGGCTGGCCAAGCCGGATTTCCAGTGTGCGCAGTCGCTGGGAAACCGCCGACTGACTGAGTCCCAGGGCCGCGCCGGCACGTTCAAAGCCACCGCATTCGATCACTGTGGCGAGGGCTTCCAGCAGTTTGTAATCAATCATAAGAAAAACTGATGCAGCATTATGAATATGAATTTCCAGTATAGCGGTAACCCGGTAATCTTGCGCTATTGGATAAGGAGGTTTAAACGTGCTGGAGAGTTACCTGACCGGTTTGATCGTGTGCGGAGGCATCATTGTCGCCATCGGAGCCCAGAATGCCTTTGTACTGAGCCAGGCGATTCGCCGGGAGCACCATTGGTGGTCGGCCGGGCTGTGTATGGCAGCGGATGTCACCCTGTTTACCCTGGGTATGTTCGGTGTCAGCGCCGCGCTGATGGCCATGCCCCAGGCTTTGGAAATCCTGCGCTGGCTGGGGGTTGCGTTCCTTGGCTGGCTGGCTATCCACGCATTCGTTCGCGCCGGTCGGGGCAGGGTGGCTCTGGAAGCCGGAGAAGTGACAAAACGAAGCCTGAAGGGCGTGCTGTTCACCACGCTGGCGGTTACTTTGCTGAACCCTCAGGTGTATCTCGATACCCTGGTGTTGATACCGGCGGTGGGTGCCCAGCAGGAAGACACCACCACTTTTGTCGCTGGCGCCAGCAGTGCGTCGATTATCTGGTTCGGGCTGCTGGCATGGAGCGGATCGGCGCTGGCACCGGTTCTGTCTCGGCCGATGGCCTGGCGGGTGATTGATGGTGTTATTGGCCTAATGATGGCTGCTATTGCGGTGCATCTTGCCATTGGCGGTGGTCTGTAGAATTCAAAGGGCGGATCAGAAACGCACGGCCAACCCGGCACTCGCCTCGACCTGTAGATATCCGCTGCTTTCAAACCGGACGTTGCAGCCGCCGGAGCAGAACACCGAGCCACCGCTGTCGAGCACGGTGTAGATTCCACGCAGGTCCAGTCGCAGCAGGACCTGGTCGGTCACCGGGAACTTGTATCCGCCGCCCAGTGTCAGTGATGCCCGATGGTGGGTGTCCAGACCGGAAGGTTTGGGGTCGAGCCGGGTCACGCCTGCCACGCCCGAAATAAAACCGCCGGTGGTCTTGCCGCCGGGGAAATACAGTCCGCCAAATTGCAGCTGGTAGAGCGTGATATCCACTCGGTCACGGGGTGGCGACAATAACCCCTGCGGAATGTCGGCCGTTGTGTCCTGCCTCCCCACGTACAGTTCCAGTTGCTTGCCCGGTTCCTGCAGATCGATGTTCACCAACAAGCCCTGACTTACCGTGTCATCCAGCTTCACCCGGCTTTCGGAATCGTCGGTGTCGTTTCTGGTGTCGAATTCGCCGCCCATTCGGAAACCGACAAACGGCGTGAGCTCCACCTCCGCTGCAGCCGGCAGGGCCAGTGGAAGGAGGGCCAGGTAACAGCAGAGGGATCGGATGGGTGTCATGGGGTTTGTTGCTCCGGCGTCAGTCAAAGCGTCGGGCCTGGGTAAAGCGACCTTTCCAATAATAGCCGTTCATGGACGACTGGGTCACACCGATTGACGTGGAGGCATGGATAAAGCGGTTGTCACCCATGTAAATGCCGGCGTGTTGCTCCTTGCCGCTAATGCGGAAAAAGACGAGATCGCCAGGCTGTATATTTCCAGGGTGCACGGCATCGCCGCTGGCCAGCATTTGTGAGGTGGTTCTGGGTAGTTGCTTGCCCAGTCCTTCCTGATAGGCGGTCAGGATGAAGCCTGAACAATCGAAGCCATTGGAGGAAGTGCCGCCGTACTGATAAGGGGTGCCCCGGTAGCGCTCGAATACCTGCCAGAGTTTTTGCGCTTTGCCGGATTCCTGTGCTGCAGCCGTCGGCGAGGAGTGGGGCACATTAGCCGTGCTCCCGGGCAGACTCTGATGGCTGGCACACCCGCCCAGGACAAGGGCTGATATGACCAGGATAAGGATGTATCGGAACGATTCACGCATATTGAAACCCAGATCCGCCTGTTCTGTGTTCCAACTGTATTATTCCTTCGATCGGATGTCAGGTTACGGTTTGGAATGCCATGCCGGATCAGTGAGTGGATTTACCTCCCGGAGCGGACAAGGTCTCCGGCGCCGGGCTCTTCTCCAGGATCCGGTCGGCATCCAGAGAGGCAATGGGCACACGGGTGTCCCTTGGGACATCGCCGGTTAACTGCAGCTCCAGATAACGCATCGCGCAGACCCGCAGGAACGAGGTGAAATTCCCCAGGTCATGCCCTGCATCGATGGACTCGTGATAAAGCCGGGTGATCATCTGGGGCAGGTTCATGCCGTCCCGTTCGGCCAGTTCGGCGAGGACATGCCAGAAGGCATTTTCCATGCGAACGCTGGTCACCATCCCGTCGATACGAAGGGAGTGGGTCTTGCTGACCCACAGCTCGGGGTCGGCGTTGATGAAGAGCTTGCACATGGGCGTTTCCGGTTCTGTGTCCAATGGGGCCGGTATTCCGGCCCCATTGGCTTAGTTGTCCAGTAACTTGAAAAACTGCGCCAGCCAGGCCGGATGGGCGGGCCAGGCGGGTGCTGTTACCAGATTAGCATCGGTGACAGCCTGATCAACCTCAATGCTGGCAAACCGGCCTCCGGCGAGTTCAACTTCCGGCTGACAGGCTGGGTAGGCCGAGCACTCGCGGCCTTTCAGGACGCCTGCGGCCGCTAACAGTTGCGCGCCGTGACAGATGGCAGCAACCGGCTTTTCCTTGTCGAAAAAGTGTCGTACCAGATTCTTCACATCGTCGTTCAGCCGCAAATATTCCGGGGCGCGTCCACCGGGAACCACCAGCGCGTCGTAATCCGCCGGGTTGATTCCCTCGAAATCGGCATTCAGGGCAAAACGGTGGCCGGGTTTCTCGGTGTAGGTCTGGTCGCCCTCAAAATCGTGGATGGCGGTGGCAACGGTATCGCCGGCTTTCTTGTCCGGGCAGACGGCATGAACCGTATGACCGACCGCCTGCAGCGCCTGGAAAGGCACCATGGTTTCGTAGTCCTCGGTGAAGTCACCGGTAATCATCAGAATTTTCTTTCCGCTCATGACTGTTTTCCCGCTCATGACTGTTTTCCCGCTCATGGCTATCTCCTTGTGATTGTCCTGCCAGGTCAGGAAACAGTAGCAGCGGTGCCCGGCGAGCGGGTATTAACGGGATACTACAGGCTCATATCTGTTGGGGTTTGTTGGTCCTGTCTGTCTTGGCGGACTATGCTTGGAATAGGACCGGCGATGTTTGCGGGTGCTGTACTGACCAGGTCACAGAAGGAGGCGGGCGTTGCAAATAGCCTACAGGGCCCGGGATATTACCGAGGCGCACATTGTGGCCGGCCTGCTTGAGGCCAATGGCATCGAAACCTACGTGGGTGGCCACTATCTTCAGGGGGCCATGGGGGAAATCGGCGCTGCCGGTTTCAGCAACGTTCATGTGGAGGACGAAGACCTTTACCGTGCGCGGCAACTGGTCACCGAATACGAATCAACCCGCCACGGATACGTCGCGACCGAGGATGATGACGACCGCCCGGACTTTTACGCGCGCTGGTTTCTGTTGGTGTTAGCCGTTCTCGGATGGTTGCTGTTCAATCTTTACTAAGAAATTAATTTCCCAGGCAAGTGATCCATGGGTTATGATAACTCGTACACGAGGTAATCGTGAGTGAGTTAATTATGAAAGAACTGAAATCGTCACAGCCATGCGAACCGGGAAGTGAGCTGCTGAAGTTGGACAGGCAGATGTGCTTTGCCCTGTATTCCGCCTCGCTGGCCATGACCAAACTTTATAAACCGGTGCTGTCTGACCTTGGCCTGACCTATCCCCAATACCTGGTGATGCTGGTGCTTTGGGAACAGGACGGCATCACGGTGTCGGCGCTGAAAGAGCGTCTTCACCTGGATTACGGCACCTTGACGCCATTGATCAAACGTCTGGAAAAACAGGAACTGCTGACCCGTACCCGGCCGCCGGAAGACGAGCGGCAGGTGCTGATCCATCTCACGGCCAGGGGCCACAGCCTGAGGGACAGGGCGCAACCGGTGCCCGAGCATGTGGCCGAGGCGTCCGGCTGTTCCCTGACCGAACTGGAGGACCTGAAGAACCAGCTCAACGCTCTCAGGCAACGATTGCACAGTCATCTTGAATCCGGGCCAACCTGAACGCTGCTCATCCCGAGTGGCATGTCAGAGGTCCGCACACAGCGAAAAGGAGAAAACCATGTCAATTGAACAAGTCGCATACCGAGCCAGCGCAGAAGCAACCGGTGGTCGTGACGGCCGCGCTATTTCATCCGATGGCATCCTGGATGTGGAACTGACGACGCCGAAGGAACTGGGTGGTGCCGGCGGCAAGGGCACCAACCCGGAGCAGCTGTTTGCTGCCGGCTACTCCGCCTGTTTCATCGGAGCCATGAAGTTCGTGGCCGGTCGTGACAAGCTCAAGATGCCAGAGGATGCCTCTATTGAGGGTGTCGTGGGCATTGGCCAGATTCCGGGTGGCTTTGGTATTGAAGTCGAACTGCGTATCAGCCTGCCGGGTATGGACGATGCTGAGGCAAAGCAGCTGATCGACGAGGCCCACAAGGTGTGCCCGTACTCCAATGCCACACGTGGCAACATCGACGTGACGCTCAACCGGGTTGCCTGAACCACTTCCCATGAGCCGTTTGTTTTTCGGGCTGGAAATTCCGACCGACCTCAAACAGCGTTTGCTCGGGGTGATTGCGCCGGTTTCCGGCGCAAAATGGCAAAGCCCTGAGCAATTGCATATCACCTTGCTGTTCCTGGGAGATATTGAGCAGGGCAGGATTGTGGGGCTGTGCGATGCAGTCAGGGGGCTCCCGGTTGAAGCTTTTGAGCTTGAGGTGACCGGTCTCGGCTGTTTCGGTCAGCCCCGTAGCCCGAGAAACCTTTGGGCGGGCGTGCAGCCGCCGGAACCCGTTGCGGCGCTGCATAGCGCTCTCAAGACCAGAATGGCAGGCCTCGGGATAGCGCCGGAGAGTCGGCCGTTTCGCCCCCATATCACCCTGGCGAGATTTAAAAAACAGCGGGGATCGGTGGAGGCATTGCTGGATGATCATCGCGATTCGGTTTTCGGGCAGTTTGCGGTTTCCGAGATCCTTCTGCTTGAAAGCAATCAGGGACCCAGCGGATCCATCTACTCGGTGGTCGAACGCTTTCCGTTGGCGGATCCGCGCTGACCGATTTCCCTTGACGAAAACCCATATGGCCACCAAAGATGAAGGCATATCAACGCCTTTTCCGAGGTGTCTATGTGCCCGCCGTTTTCCGATCCTGATCTGCGTCTGTTTGTGCGTAATGCCACGCTGGCGGATATTCCCGGCATCATCCAGCTCAGCCGCCGTGTCTATGAAGGCACCGGCATGTATGGCTATACCAAGGGGCCGCTGACCGGACAGATCAATACCTTTCCGGATGGTCAGTTTGTCGCCATGCTGGGGGATACGGTGGTGGGTTACTGCGCGACTTTCCGCATTGCTGAAGAGATCGCCCTGGCAGCCCATGACTGGACTTCCATCACCGGTAATGGCTATGCCTCCCGGCACGACCCGGAAGGTGACTGGCTGTACGGCATGGAAGTGTGTGTGGATCCTGAGTGCCGCGGATACCGTATTGGCGAGCGGTTGTACAACGAACGCAAGCAGTTATGCCAGGCGCTGAAACTGCAAGGTGTGGTGTTTGCCGGTCGCCTGCCCAGCCTGCGGCAGCGGCTGAAAAAGTTTGGCAGTGTTGAGGATTACGTTGAAGCCATCAGGAGCAAGGAGCAAAAGGATCCGGTGCTATCCTTTCAGCTCCTTCAGGGCTTCGAAGTGCACGGAATCATTCCTCATTATCTGGATGCCGATCATGATTCCATGGGCTATGGCGTCCACCTGATATGGCGCAATCCGACAGTATCCCGGAACAGCGACAACGAACAACGCAAACGGTATGGCCAGCGTATGCGGGATACCGTGCGTATCGGCACGGTTCAGTACCAGCAAAGGCCCGTGGCTTCGTTTGATGAATTCAGTGAGATTGTTCGTTACTTCGTGGATGTCGTATCCACCTACAAGGGCGATTTCGTGGTGTTTCCTGAGCTTTTTACTCTCCAGCTGCTTTCCATTGAAGCCCGTAAGGGCAGCCCGGCAGAGGCGTTTGCAGCAGTCACCCACTATGCGGAACGCTACCGGGAACTGATGCGGGATCTGTCCCTGCGCCACAATATCAATATTGTCGCCGGCTCCACCCCTGTGCGCGAAGACGATGGCGCCATTCGGAACATGGCCCATGTGTTTCTCAGGGACGGCCAGGTCTTTACCCAGCCCAAAATCCACCCCACTCCCAATGAGGCCTTTTGGTGGAACGTGAAGGGAGGCAACCGGGTCAGCGCCATCGAGACTGACTGCGGCACCATAGGTGTACTGATCTGCTACGACGCGGAATTCCCGGAACTGACCCGGCACCTGGTGGATCAGGGTGTCCACATCATCTTTGTGCCGTTCTGTACGGACGAGCGCCAGAGTTACCTGCGGGTGCGTTATTGCTGTCAGGCGCGGGCCGTGGAGAATCAGGTGTATGTGGTGATGTCCGGTAATGTCGGCAACCTGCCGAAGGTACCGAACATGGAAATCCAGTACGGTCAGAGCTGTATTCTTACTCCCTGCGATTTCCCGTTTGCCCGGGATGGCATCGCGGCGGACACTGAACCAAACGTTGAAACCGTGGCTTTCGCTGATCTGCGACCGGAGGTACTGATCACCGCACGCAACAGTGGCACCGTAAAAAACCTTCAGGATCGCCGTCACGACCTCTACAGTGTGACCTGGCGTGGTGAATAGCCCGAACCGACAGGAGCGTTGTTTTGCCATTTGATGGCCTTACGCCATGGAAGCGATGGATCTACCCTGCAGTCCTGGTGGTATTTGCCCTGACAGCGCAGCCTGCGTTCGCCGCAGGCTGGTCGCTGATGCTGCAGCAGGGGCAGATCGGACTGACGCTGCCGGACATTCATTCCGGCGGCTGGGCTGTGACCGGAATTCGCGCTGATGTGGTCACCGCCGTCGAGGCAGACAACCGCGCTGCTACCGTCCATTTCAGGCCCGGGTCCCGGTTGCGGGCGGCGGGCGTTGTTCAGGAATCCGCTGACTCGTCCTTGCAGTTGGAGGATGTCCGTGTGGACCTGAGGGACGTCACCCTGACGGTGAATCTCAAAGGCACGGAGCCATTGCCCGATCGAAGCACCGTGGCCGGTCATGTGCTTGTCGAGGTTGGAGCACTGAATCATCCGCGTCTGAAACGCCAGGGCTGGCGGTTTGAGGGTACCGTGAATGGCCCGCTAACGGATCTGAGCGTTGAAGGTCAGGTACGGTCAGATGCAGGTCTGGTCGCTGATGTGACGGTCAGAAACGTACCCGGCGAATTTATGTTCGCCGGTATTGCCGCACAGATTGAGGGGGAGCAGGGCGGCAAGGCCATGGCCGGTACTCTTGCTGATTGGCCCGAGGTTCTGGAACTGGATGCGGGGCAGGTGCGGGCGGAAGTAGAACTTCGCATGGCACCCGACACCCCATTGGCGCTCCATGGCCAATTGGATTTCGATGGCGTTGCTGGGCTCATGGATCGTACCGCGATATCCGATCTGAACGGACGGCTGCTGGTCAGTCTGGAACGGGGCTCACTGTTCGCCCGCTTTCGCGACGTGACTATCGGTCAGATCAACTCCGGCATTGGCATCGGCCCCGTTCGTTTTCTGGCGGACTACGAGGCGCCGCAATCGGACGCCCTTGCCGGCGTTCTGAATCTGCAACAGGCAACCGCCGGGTTTCTGGATGGCCGCCTGAGAGTGGCGCCAGGCGCCATTGATCTCTCCACCAAGCCCTGGCAGGTACCAGTTGATGTCTATGACGTCTCCCTGGCGCGCTTGCTGCAGGTGTATCCGACCGAAGGCCTGGAAGGAACCGGAGAGCTCAGTGGTCGTATTCCGGTTCTGATCAGTGACGCCGGCATCAAGGTTGAGCAGGGCAAGATCTCTGCCATCGCCCCGGGTGGTGTACTGGAACTCCCGGCTGAACGGCTTCAGGCTATGCTTGGCAGCAGTGAGGCTATGACCCTGGTGGTGGAAGCTTTGCAAAACTTTCACTATTCGGTGCTGGAGAGCACGATAGACTACGATGAAAAGGGCAAGCTTGTGCTTGATCTGAGTCTGGAAGGAGAAAATCCGGAGGTCAGGGGCGGGCAACCGGTGGTGCTCAATATCAGTCTTGAAGAAGACATTCCCGCCCTGTTAACCAGCCTTCAGCTGAGTGGCAGGGTGAACGAAGCCGTGACCGAACGCGTTCGGGAACGACTGCAACAATCCGGGCAGGAGGCAGTGCCATGACGAATGTAGCGCGGTCGCACCGATCGCTTGCGGTGAGAGCATTGATGATACTGATGCTGCCACTGGCGTTATACGCTTGTACGCCGACGGTGCAGATGGCCGCACCAAAAGAACCGATTACCGTGAACCTGAACGTCAAGATCCAGCACGAAATCTACGTCAAAGTGGACAAGGAAGTGGATGAACTGTTCAGTGAGCAAGGGTTGTTCTGAGCGAAGCCGGATATTCCAAGGGGTTGATAATGAAACGATTGATACAGCTGGGTGCGTTCATTCTTGCGATCGGCATGAGTCTGCCCGCGCTCGCCATGGGGCTGGATGAGGCCAAGCAGAAGCTGGAATCCGTCAAGCAACAGGGTCTGGTGGGTGAGACGCCGACAGGCTACCTGGATGTGGTTCGTGCCGACGGGGAAGCCCGCGAGGTGGTGGAAGCCATCAATAGCGCCCGCAGGGATGAATACACCCGCATCGCCGAAAAACACGATATTCCGGTTACCCAGGTGGAAACCGTGGCCGGAAAGAAAGCGATCGACAAAACGCCCTCCGGCCAGTTCGTGTTGATTGAGGGGCAGTGGGTGAAAAAGTAGCCCGCCCAATGGCTAATGCGAGAAGCTTAGCGCTTCACGCTTCGTTGCCGGGGCTTGCCAGGCTTTGGACGCTTGCCCGACTTCGTGTTTTTTCTGGGGGATGGCCTTTCTTTATTGCTGATCCCCCTGGACGAGGTCCCCGGTTTTGACGATTTCGGTTTGCCGGACGGTTTCTTCCTTGCCGCCTTTGGAGCCTCTGCCGGCGCTTCAGAGGATGAGTCACGGATGGCATCAAACAGGCCCGCCAGTTCTTTCTGGGTCAGGTCCCGCCATTGCCCCACGGCCAGCCCTTTCAGACTGATGTTCATGATGCGGATACGTTCAAGTTTGGTAACTTCGTAGCCGAAGTGCTCGCACATCCGGCGGATCTGGCGGTTCAGTCCCTGGACCAGGACTATACGGAAAACAAAGCGGGATTCCTGGCTGACTTTGCACTTTTTGGTCATGGTGCCAAGGATCGGGACGCCGCCGGCCATGCCCTCGATCAACGCCCTGGTAACCGGTTTGTCGACGGTGACCAGGTATTCCTTTTCGTGATTGTTGCCGGCCCGCAGGATCTTGTTGACCAGGTCCCCGTTGCTGGTCATGAATATCAGGCCCTGGGAATCCTTGTCCAGGCGTCCTATCGGGAAAATTCGCTCACTATGACCAACAAAACGCTGAATGTTGTGTCTTTCGGCGCTGTCGGTGGTGCTGACAATGCCTACCGGTTTGTTCAGAGCGATAAAGACGAGATCCGCTTCCGAGCGTGGCTCGATAAGCTGGCCGTTCACCTTGACCGTATCGCCCGGTAGTACCTGGTCGCCTACGGTCGCGCGCTTGCCATTGATGTAGACGTTACCCTGCTCGATGTAACGGTCAGCCTCCCGGCGCGAGCACAGGCCGCTTTCACTGATGTATTTGTTAAGGCGGGTGGTATTTCCGGCGGTCATGGTTGTCCTGTGATGGGTGAGCTTGCGATCGGTACCGATTTGCCCAACGCATGATAACAGGGTCTCAGGAATGCGTCAGTGACGGGCACTGTGGGTTGATATGTCATAAATGGTCAAATCTTCCAGGAGTGTGAGAAATTTCACGTTCAGGTGGGTAATATTGTGTATGTTCCGTCAACATTCCCGCAGGGGTGTCTTGCCAACCATGCCCGTCCAGGACAACGTCAACATGCTCGTTACGACTTCTCAGGGTTTGTTGCCGTTTATTGAATCCTTGCCTGATGCCGTTATCATTGCCAACGCAGACCATAAGATCGTACTGGTTAACTCCCGCGCCGGGGAAATGTTCGGTTACCCCGTGGATGCTCTGGATGGCTCTGACCTGAAGATGCTCATTCCGGAGCACCACCGGAATGTACACAAAATGAATGTAAAGGGTTATTTCCGGGCGCCCCATGCCCGTCCCATGGGGGCGGGCAGACGGTTTTCCGGTCTGCGTGCCGATGGCACGGAGGTGCCGGTCGATATCATGATCAACGCGATCATGTTGGATGGGGCCCGGGTGGCCATGGCTTTGGTCCGGGATGTCACCTACCAGCGGGAGCTGGAAGACCGGCTGACCCTGGAATCCCTCACCGACGAAATGACCGGTTTCTATAACAGGAAGCACTTCAGGGCCCAGCTCAAGGCCCAGTTCTCCGCGTTTGTTCGTTCGTGCATACCGGCATCCGTAGTCATGTTTGATTTCGATAACTTCAAGGTTATCAATGACCAATATGGCCATGCTGCCGGAGACGTTGTGCTGGTTGATGCCGGGAGGACGATTCTGGAGGAGCTGCGGCCATCGGATACGGCTTGCCGTATTGGGGGGGAAGAGTTTGCGATCATCCTGCCGAATACACTGCTGCAGGACGCGGTGGCGTTTGCCGAGCGAATTCGCCAGAGTATACAAAGCATGGACTTCAAGCTGGATGGCGTTGTCCTGCATGCCACCATTACGGTGGGAGTGGCTTCGTTTACATCGACAGACAAGTCATACGATTCTCTGATGAAGAGGGCTGACAAAGCCCTCTATGCCGGCAAAGCCGCCGGGCGCAATTGTGTTATCTCGCAGGATTCTTTAACGTAAGGCTCATTTGGATGGCCAGACGGGATACCAGAGCCATCAAACATTGAGCTGAGCTATGCTGAAAATCTCCAACGCCGTTGAACTGGCTGACTGGGAAATCGAGATCACGCAGATTCGTGCCCAGGGCGCCGGCGGCCAGAATGTGAATAAAGTGGCGTCGGCCGTACACCTCCGTTTTGACATCCTTCACTCCACCTTGCCGCCGTTCTACAAGCAACGACTGATGGCTTTATCCGATCAGCGCATCAGCAAAGACGGTATTGTGGTGATCAAAGCGCAGTCGTTCCGCACCCTGGAACTCAACAAGGAAGACGCTCTGGAGCGCCTGAAGGAGCTGATTCAGGAAGCCGTGAAGCAGCAGAAAGCCCGGCGTCCCACGCGGCCTACGAAGTCTTCCCAGCGTCGCCGTGTTGACAGCAAAACCCGGAAAGGAAAAACCAAGGCGCTCAGGGGAAAAGTGGATCTCTGATGCCTGGTTTTCTGATGTGTAGAGGATGTCCTGCTCATGCCCGACCTTCGGCTCGAAGATCTCTCCATTGGTTCTCTGAACACTGTGTCCATAACCGTGCCAGCCGGAGAAGTAGTGTGCCTGTCCGGCCGTTCCGGGAGTGGTAAGAGCCGCCTGCTGAGAGCGGTGGCAGATCTGGACGCCCACGGTGGCTCTGTCTGGCTGGGTGATACCGGGCAGGGTGATGTCCCGGCTCATCAATGGCGGCGGCAGGTATTGATGGTTCCTGCGGAGAGCCAGTGGTGGGCCGAGAGGGTGATTGATCATTTTCCAGTTGATATCGGCGCAGGCGATCACAACGCTCTCCCGCTGGCGGATCTGGGGCTTGATGACGGCGCCCTGGAGTGGTCGGTGAGCCGCCTGTCTTCCGGCGAGAAACAGCGCCTGGCGTTGTTGCGGGCGATGGCCATGAACCCGTCCGCGTTGTTGCTGGACGAACCCACCGCGAACCTGGATGCAGACTCGGTGGCATTGGCGGAAAGCTGGTTGCTGCGGGAGATCGCACATCGTCAACTGCCGGTGCTTTGGGTCGCCCACGATAGAGAGCAGATCCGTCGGGTTGCCCATCATCACTTCGCGATTCGCGGCCACGTCGTGGAGGCATGCTGATGGATGTCATCGACCTGGCGTGGTGGAAGCTGGCGCTGGCCGCCGGAATGATTGTGCTGCTGGCGGTCTTTACCCATCTGAGCCGCCTGGGAGTAACCAGAAGCCTGTTGATTGCCAGCCTCCGCACCGGTGTTCAACTGGCGTTGATAGGGCTGGTGCTGGAGGCATTGTTTGCTTCCTCCGGCTTGCACTGGATTGCGCTGATGGCCCTGGTCATGTTGCTGGTGGCCGGTCGGGAAGTCATGGCCAGGCAGCAACGCCGCCTGACCGGCGGGTGGGCGTTCGGCATTGGCACCGGCGCCATGTTTCTGTCCTCATTTGCGGTAACCGTGCTGACTCTCACGGTGGTGATTGGTCCCGACCCCTGGTATGCCCCGCAATATGCAATTCCGCTGCTGGGCATGATGCTCGGCAACACCATGACCGGCGTGGCCCTGAGCCTGGATCGTTTAACCGAAGCCGTGTGGCGGCAGCGCGCAGTCATTGAGAACCGCTTGATGCTGGGGCAGCCCTGGCAGCAGGCGGTGGGGGATATCCGCCGGGATGCCATGCGCAGCGGCATGATGCCTTCGATTAACGCGATGGCGGCAGCGGGGATTGTCAGTTTGCCCGGGATGATGACAGGGCAAATCCTGGCCGGCAGCCCACCGGCGGTGGCGGTGAAATATCAGATCCTGGTGATGCTGACCATTACCGTTGGCACCGGATTTGGCGCCCTGATGACTGTGGCATGGGGCAGTCGCCGCCTGTTTGATGATCGGGAACGGCTGCGTCTGGATCGGCTCTCAGGTTAATGTCGCGCATTCCGCTTCTCCGGCGTTGATGTTATAGTGTAACAATAATTTCCCGCGCCAGCCTCTGCGAGTCGCTTCATGAAGACACCGATCCCCACCAATCTGATCCTCGGCTTTCTGGGGGTTGGTAAAACCACCGCCATACTCGATTTGCTGAAAAACCGGCCGGAAGGTGAGGTCTGGGCGGTTCTGGTCAATGAGTTTGGTGAAGTCGGAATTGACGGCGCCCTGCTGGAAACCGAAGGGGCGTTCATCCGCGAAGTGCCCGGAGGCTGCATGTGCTGTGTCGCCGGGCTACCCATGCAGATTGGTCTGAACCAACTGATCCACAAAGCCAAACCGGACCGCCTGCTGATCGAGCCGACCGGTCTGGGACATCCTTCGCAGATTATCGATACCCTGACCAGCGAACACTACCAGGACGTACTTGCCCTTGGCCCGGTGATCAGTCTGGTGGATCCACGCCGCCTGGAGGAGCCCCGGGTGGTGGAGAACGTACAGTTCCGCGATCAGGTGGCGGCAGCCGATATCCTGGTGGCCAACAAGGTCGATGCCTGTTCCCCGGAGCAGTTGTCTGCTTTCGATCAGTGGGCAGCGAAGCTGGAACCGGCCAAGCGGGCGGTCTTTCACACCAGTTTCGGGCGTCTGGCGCCGGAATGGCTGGACGGCTGCACCGACCTACCGGAAGTCACATCGCCACAGGCCCACCATCACCACAACCACCAGCCGAAGCCTGATCCTGCGGTGCCTGTCAGCGACGAGCCCTGGCAACGGGTGAGCAATGAGGGGCAGGGCTATTTCAGTGTCGGTTGGCGGATTCACCCGGATCTGGTGCTGGATGAGAGTGGCCTTATGGCGTTGGCCCTGGATGACCGGCTGTCGCGCTTCAAGGCTGTGGTTCACTGCTCCGACGGTTGGCGTGCGGTGAATATGGCGGACGGCGCTCTCTCTGTGGTTGAGGCGGAGTCCAGGGAGATGTCACGGATCGAGATGATTGCTTCTCGGGCGTTGGATGAAGATGAGTTCGATCAGCAACTCAGGGCGTGTGCCGGCATGCATGACGGGCGCTAATTCGGGCCCCCGAAAAGGTTCGCGGGGCCCGGTGTTGCCTAGTGGCCGTAGATGCGCATGGCCGTGTTCTGGACAGACAGGTTATCCAGGGCCACGGAGCCGATGGATGTGCCGCCTACCAGGACCTGACCAATCTGCATGTCGGCCTCGAAGGTATTGATATCCACCGCCAGGGAGGAGTTGCCCGCTGCGTTGCTACCGTTGTAGACGTCCATGTCCACCTTGGCGCCAAGTTGCGTGATGATGGGATTGTCCGGATCGTAATTGGCGCCGGTCAGGCGCAAGTCACGGATCCCCATGGCAAGGAAGGGGATATCCATATCCATGTCATCAATGGCGAACAGGGTCTGCAGGTTCAACACGTCGGTTTCGGTGTCCACATTGATCTTCAGTTCGGTGAGGATGCCGTCAATCGACAGGTTGTCTGCAATCAGTGTGCTGTCGGTATGGCCCTGAAGGGTCCAGCCTCCGGTGCGAACGGAGAAATCGATGGGGGCTGCCACCAACGGGAAGACGTTGATCTGGGCATCGCCGTCATCAAGGATGTCGATTTCGATCTTGATGTTGTCGATCAGGTCACTGCTTTCGCCAAACAGGAGTGGGCGGATCGCCGGGTCGTCGAATTCCTCGAACATGTCGGTGCGGTCAGCACCGCCGATGAAAATATCCTTGACCGACAGTGAGCCTTCGTCGGTATAGATAAACTCATCCATGGTGACCTTGGTTTCCAGCTCAATGGTCACACCGGCCTGGCCGGTGATGTTGCCCATGTGAGTGTCTCCCAGGGGCTTGAGGTCAGCGTAGCCGGCCAGTGGCAACGCAGCCACAGCCAGTGCCAGTGTTGCTTTCTTCAGGCTTTTCATTGTGTTGTTCCTTGTTACTGTTGTTGTTATGGCCTGCCAGCCGGAGTCGACTGGCAGGCCCGGAGAAAACCGTTTCTCCGTCTCTTCCTTAGGGGGCCGGGGTCAGTGACAGGTCAATGGTATTCCCGGAACCGGTCAGGAACTGGTTGAGGACGTCGGTCAGCAGCCCGCAGTTCTCCAGTGGCGGCAGGTCATAGACGCCAGTGACATCGCCGCCTGTGGCTGGTGAGAAAGTTGTGCCCTCGTTGGATTCAAGGTTGATGTTGACCGGTTCAATGGTGCGGCAGTCATTTCCGCCACCCACGCGGATGGGCAGGCCGAAGAGCTTCATCTCCACTTTCGGTACCTTCACATACAGCCTGGAGTTGGCGGTCAGCGTGCCGTCGATCAGAGTGCCGGTAGTTGTTTCAGCCTGCTCGAATTCCACGTCCGCGTCGGCTTTCAGCTTGCTGAACAGCAATTTGATTTCGAACTGGCCGCTGGTGGGTTCCAGGTCAAGGTCTGCCTCAAAGGTACCGCTGGACAGTTCCAGTTCAGTGGCGATGCTGCCGTTCAGGGGCAGGGTGCTGTCGGATGACTTGATGTAGGTGGAACCTTCAAGGTCCAGCAGCAACTCCAGAATATCGCTGGCGCCGCTATCGCCATAACCGCTCAGATCCACGCTGATATCGGGGTTCTCCGGGTCGTCCGAGGTGATTCTCAGGACCGCGTTGCGGGTGCCCTCGGAGGACGCGGTAAAGCTGACTTCCACGGAACAGCTCTGGTCGGGAGCGACGGTGGTGCAGTTGTTGGTTTGCTGGAACTCACCGCTGTCGGCCCCTTCGATTTCGATGCCGTTGATCAGCAGGGTTTCATTGCCGGCATTGCCAATGACCACTTGCGCTGCAGCGGTTTCACCGATCAGGACACTGCCAAGATCGAGGCTTTCCGGGGTCACGGAGATCTCCGGCACCGGCGCCAGCACACTCTTGCCGCTCAGGCTGACGTCCACGGCGGGGTTATCCGCATCGCTGGACTCGATGGTCAGAGTCGCGCTCTGTTCGCCCTCACCGCTGGGGATATAGGTCACGGTGACATCGCAGCTTGATGATGGCGCAATCGTGGTGCAGCTGCTGGTTTGCATGAACACGCTGCTATCGGCACCGCTGATGCTGATGTTGTTGATGCCCAACTCGGCATTGCCGGTGTTGGCAATCGTAACCGTTTCTTCGGCAGTCAGACCGGCCTGGACGTTACCAAAGGCGATTTCCTCGCGATTAACGCTGATGCGGGGAGTCTCGACCTCGTCTTCCACCACCTGGACCGTCTGGAGGACATTGTCCTGCCCGGGATTCTGGGTACAGTCGGAGGTGAATTCGCCAATGGGCGCCGGCGCAATCTCGCCGTTGGCGGTGCGGGCAATCATGTCCAGCTGCAGGGTGCCGACGGTAATCAGCGCCTCACCGACATCATCACTGTTGAACGTGATGGCGGGTGATACCCCTTCGGCCGGAATGGTGAATTCGCCAGGTTCATTGGGAATGGGGGAAGGCGGGATGGTCAACGGCACCGTGAGGTCCATTTCCCGGTTGGGGGTGACAACGGTGGTCTGGTTGATCGCCGTGCCTTCGATGGTTTCGGAGCCGACCAGCTTGAGGCCGGTCCGGGAATCCTCATTGACTACGGTCAGGGCCTGAATGGTGAATTCCGGGGTCGGGTCGCCAACGGTTTGCTGGCTTGGGATGTCCGCGCTGATCTCCGCCCGGATCGGCTGGTCGCCAATCAACGGAAACGGGCAGGTGAATTCCAGTTCGAGGGATACGGGTTCGGCCAGCGCCTGACCACCACCTGTCATCAGTGCAGCCGCCGCAACGGCCGGTCCGAGCTTGCGGACCATTGAATTATGATTCCTGAGTTTCATGAGTTCGTCCTCTGTAAGGCTAAAGTCGTCGTTGTTGTTGTGGGTTGCAGACATCACCGATGAGGACTGCTGTATCGGTCTTGCAATGAATTCCCCGCCCCGGCAGCGGAAGCTGACAGGGCGGGTACTATTTGGCAGGGGAGGGTGCCGCGGGGTCATTGCCAGGGCCGGCGAGGTTTTTGTTCAAAGCGGAAGATGAGTGTAAAAAATGTTGAATTCGTGACGCCCATCAAACCAGATGTGTCCTCAGGAGCGGGGGCTACCTGCTGTCCCGGCTTTGGCGACGGACGTCACCCGGCGTTTGCCCCGTCCAGGAACGGTAGGCCCTGGTGAAGCTGGCCTGGTCACTGAATCCGAGCTTTTCAGCAATGGATTCCAGAGAGACACTGGTGTCCCTGAGGTACAGCGTGGCGAAGTTTTCGCGGATGTTATTGCGCAGTTCGCGAAAGGACGTGCCTGCTGCCGCCAGGTGCTGGCGCAACGAGCGTGTGCTGATGCCAAGCCGGCGGGCGATGTTCTCGGTGGTACAGGGGCGCCCGGGCTGACTCATGATCATCTCGCGCACCTGCATCACGGTTTCATCCTGCTGCTCTTCGTTCCGCATTGGATGAGCGCGGCTACGGGCAAGAATAAATTCGAGGCCGGCGTCATCGGTGCGAATCGGCGTACCCGAGAGCGGCATGATGATTTCGCTGTCGCCGGCTTCAAACCGGAATTCACAATCGTTGGCAAGCCGTTGCCAGGGCTCGGGGCCGAGTCTGGAGGGGAAGTCGAAGGCCACGCGGAAGTGGCTGCAAACCTGCGATGAAATACGCAGAATGCTGCCCATGTAGATCTTGGTGAGACAGGGGCGGAGGTCACCGAGCCCCCAGGTGTCGATCAGGCGGATCCGGAAGGTGGCGCCGGTGGAGCTCAGTTCCATATCCATCAGCGGCAGACCCACACGCAGGTACTGTACAATCATGCTGATCAGGCGCCGGGGATTTTCCTGTCCCAGCACGGCGAAGCCCAGCAGTCCGTGGGCGGGCAGATCAAGCTGTTGGCCAAACTGGAAGGGCGCGCGCTCATCTCCCATCAGCCACTCGGCCGTGCCCAGCAGGTCCATAACCTGTTGCATGGACAGGCTGGCATCCGGATTATCCAGCAGTTCGCTGGTAATATCGGTGTCCTGCAGGATGGCCTGGCGCTTGACCCCCTTGCTTTCCATGAAGTGAATAAAGCGGCGTGCATAGCGTACGGAAATAATGGGTACTTCAAGTGCCACGCGACTGGAAGTTTCCATGGATCTGTCCCTGAAAAATAAAGGCCAGTGTCCCATGGACTGCGTCGGTGAGTTTTCGGGTTGTTCACGATTTCCGTGTCATGGCCGGATATGACAATGAAAGATTCTTAACATTGCCGGGAGATTCCTTGAGCTCAAAGATACCAGAACCGGATAACTGGTCCCGGACGTGCCCCGTATGCGAAAACGGGGAGCTGCGGCAGTTTCAGCAGGTGCGGGATACCCTGTACCACCGCTGTCCGGTATGTGAGGCCACGGTAATGGACGCCTGCCACTGGTTGACGCCGGAGCAGGAGCGGACGGTCTATGATCTTCACGATAATGATCCCGACGACCCCGGCTACCGCCGGTTCCTCTCGAAACTGACGACGCCGCTGCTGGAGCGTTTGCCCGCAGGGGCCCATGGCCTGGACTTTGGCTGCGGGCCGGGACCGGCCCTCGCCAGGATGATGGAAGAGGCGGGTATGACGGTCAGCCTTTACGACCCCTTCTTCTATCCGCAACCGGCGACCCTGGACCAGTGCTACGATTTTGTCACCTGTACGGAAGTGGTGGAGCACCTGCACCAGCCGGGCGCGGTGTTCCGTCAGCTTGACCGACTGGTGAAACCCGGTGGCTGGCTGGGCGTCATGACCTGTTTCCAGACCGAGGATAGCCAATTCGCCAACTGGCACTACCGTCGCGATCCCACCCATGTGGTGTTCTATCGTGAAGAGACCATGGCCTGGCTGGCGGAAAAGCTGGGGTGGACGATGGAGGTGCCGGTCAAGGACGTGGTTCTGTTCCGTAAAAAGTGACTGACTAACGGTCCAGCGGGATGGGGCAGCGAATAACCGGGCAACGGGGGCTTTCGGCGCTGTTGGTATCACTGACTGGACCGGATGGCGCGTCAAAGCGCTCTGGCGCCAGTTCCGCCGCACACATCGCGGCTGTTCTGGCCTGACCCGGGCAACCGGTTTTTTTCAGCGCTTCGGACAGGTTGTTCCAGCCCGGCGCCACCTCGGGAAACCGCCGGGTCATTCGCTGATAGTGCCGGATGGCGTTTGGCCAGTCGGCTTGTGCGTAGGCGATATTGCCCTGTCCCATCAACGCGGCGGGCTGATCCGGCCAGGCATCTTCCGCGGTCTTGTAGGCCGACATGGCCGCGAATGTACGCCCGGTGGTTTCCAGGTCATTGGCGGCCATCAGGTAGTCCAGGGGTTCTGCCGTGGCAGGCAGCTGATCCGGTTTCATCACCACTGCTGACCATCGGTCGGCCCGGCTCCAGGTGGTGGCAAACACCTTCAGGCTTTGCTCGTGGCGGGCCCGGGTATCGGTATGAAGGATGATCTGGCGTTCCTGCTGATCAAAGCCGATCACCACCGCAAAGTGCCATTGCGGCCACCAGTCGAATCCCAGATTCTGCATGACCAGCACCGGATTGCCGGCGGCTACTTCGGTGAGCAGGCTTTCCAGCGTGCCGTCCAGTTCGTAGACCAGCATGCCGTGACTTCTGGCTCCCGCGACGAGCTCTACTCGCAGACTGCCCTCGCGCTCCGGCAGGTAGACCAGTTCTTTCAATACTTCGGGGTTGGTCTGCAGGCCCCGGGTATTCAACATCATCGCCAGGGAGGCGGGGCCACACTGGTAGCGCTCTTGGGGATAGAACGGGACGGAGTCGAGGACGAGTCGCTGGTGAAGGCCAGCCTTGCTGCCTTCTGCGGTTTGATCCGGCCATTTTGGGCTGCTGGCGCAGCCCGCCAGAACCGCCATCAGCACCAGGCTGAGGGCGGTTGCGGACAGGTAGCGGCAAAGATGGGTGGTCACTGGCTGTCGGCGCAATCCTAGCGAATACAGTTAATGAACGAGAAAATGTTCGTCGCACACAGCATGTCGGTGATGATAAAGACCAGCAGGAACAGGACGATCACGCCCACGACCCCTTCGCCGACTTCCGCCTGTGCCAGTTGCTGTTCAAATTCCGCCAGTTCGGACGGTGTCAGATTCTGGATTCGTTCTTCCACCACGTCCTGGCTGACGCCCATGTCTGCCAGTTTGTCCTTGACCTCCTGCTGCTCAAGCATATTCAGGAGAGATTCGCGGTCCAGGTCGGCACGCTGCTCGGTCAGCAGCTCGCCGGTGCCAATCACGTCGGCGGTTGCAGCGGATGACCATACCGTTGTCATGGCCATCAGGATGGCCAGAAAGAACGACACATGTCTCAAATTCTTGCGAATTGTCTGCATCCCTAACTCCTGTTCTTTTTGGTGATCGCCTGATAATTACGATAGAGCAGTTCGTTGTTTGATGGCAACTTGCTGAACAGCCCGTCACTTCGCGCATCCGGCCTGCGCTCAGGCCTGCTGAGGATTGCAGGGCGGGTTACCATTTTGTCAGCAAGCTCCGGACGCGCCTTCCGAATCCTGTCTCAGAACGTGGACATCCCGGTGGCCTCCATCAGGCGATAGCGCCAGTATTTGAATCTGGACTCATCCGCCCAGGTTTCATAGGGGTCGCTGAGCACGGGTGCCGATTCGGGGCCGTGCTGCCAGTGCCTTTCGAAAAAACTGACCGCAGCGTTGGCCACGGCGGAGGACCGCGACGTTTGCAGGCGAACACTGGTTTCCAGGTTCAGATCATCCAGATTGCGCCGGGTAAAGTTCGCCGACCCGAGCAGGATATCCGCCGCGCCTTCACCGCCACGCCTGATCAGCAGCTTACTGTGGCATTGTTCGCCCCGGGTATGGCACCAGCGCACCGGTATGCCGGCGCGGACCAGTTCGGCAGCCACCGGGCGATTGGGGATGCCGTTCTTTTCATGACCAAAGGCATCGTTGTTGGCGTCCAGCAGCACCCGGATGTCTGCCTCGCGCTGGTGAGCGTCGATCAGTGCCCGAATGATCCGGCGGTGGGAGAGATAGAACACCGCCAGGTCGATACGGTCGCCGGCGTCGGCCGATTCGATTATGTCGAGCGCGCTGGCCAGTATGGCGGATTCTGTAACCACCTGAATGGTGTCTTCCGGCGTTTGTTCGGCAGGACCTCCCTGTGCCTGGCGGATTTCGGCAATGGCGTGATCGATGGAGGGGGCCTCAACGCCTGACATGGCCAGGACCGCCTGTTCGCTTTCCAGCAAATCCGCCACCGCCGGCCCGGTGAAACTCAGACCGATATTGCTGTGGCGGCTGCTGCCGTCATGAGGGTTGGCGGAGGTGACCAGACCACGTAGGCGGTCGTCGTCATCGGTGACAATCAGTTTGCGGTGGTTGGCCTTGAAATTGGGCAGCGCCAGGTAGCTCCGCAGGGTGACCGGGCGGCCTTTCAAAGCGTTGGGCAGCCAGCCGCCGTCCGGTGAATTGCCCAGCCACTGGCAACACACCCGCCAGATCGCGGACCAGGCGGGATTGCTGTCCCGGAGTCTGGCAAGGTTGGTTTCCACCACGATGATGCCAGCTTCGCTCAGGGCGTCGAACCAGGGCGAGCGGGTACCACCGTAAAAGGTATTGATGGGATCGGATATCACCACAATTCGAATGTCTGGTACCGCCTGCTTGCGCTGAATCAGGGCTTCGGTGAGCTGGCGGGCGAGTGGCCGGTATCCGGTAGCGCCGTCCGGTTTGCTGTCGTTGAAAAGGAACATGTCCACGAGGATGAAGCGCTCGGCATTGGCGATCTGTCGCAGGACCTCATCGAAAATGCTGTGTTCGAGCCGGGTACTGCCGTCGGCATTGTGTGCCGTGACATCAGTCAGCAGTTTCGCATTCCTTAGCGGCGCCTCCGATCCGAGAAAGCCGATGCCGGCGGGAAGGGGCTTCAGAGTGTGGTACAGGCCGGTTCCGGCCACAAGCAGCAACAACGCGGCGATTACTAACTTCACTGTCATGGACAAGCTTCCTGGCTCCTGGGTCAAAATCCCGAAAACTATACTGCACTCAGTGTCCATTCGTCTTTCTCTCCCCTGCGTGACCGTTCTCTGTCATACGTGATGGTAGTCCCAGGTCAACAAACACTTACAAAAAACTGCCCCTGTGCCTCTATCGTCTGGCGCCAGGTGTTTCTACACTTGTCAGATCAATCAGTTACGACAATAACGCCTGTGAACGCAATTGCATATCTAGGTTCCCGCTGTTTCAGCCTCCGAGTACTGGTAGTACTGCTGGCGCTGATTTTCGCTGTGGCGGGGGATCATCTGCCGATAATCGCCTGGGTGGACCGGGTACTCTTTGGCCTGTTGGGCAGCTCGTCCGCATCAGCCCCCGCCCTGATGCAGGACCTGCGCCCGGAAGCCTTCGTGTCCGCCCTGGAAAACCGGGGCCTGTCGGAGCCCCACTGGTCGGCAATAACGTTGCGGGCGGGCTTGATGGCGGCTGCGCTGTATCTGGTGTTGGCCGTGCCCGCGATGGGGGCAGCGGTTGCGCTCCCGGTGACGCTGCTGATCGCCGGCGCGCTGGTGGTCGTGCAGGCGGCTTTCATGTTCTACCGCAGTACCTGGTTGCCGCTGGGTGAGGTGGTGACGCTTGTGCTTGGCGGGTACCTCATCATGCTGTTCTGGCTACAGCCTCATCGGGAGGTGCGGACATTGACCGAGAACGTGCGGGCCGCCCGAATCCGGCTTGGGAAGGTCCTGCTGCAGCAGGGAAACACGGACGAGGCGCTGGCAGCGCTTGATGAATGTCCTGTCTCGGTGGAGCGACTGGAGTTGCAGTACGAGATCGCACTGCAACAGGAGCGCAAACGTCATTACGACAAAGCAGTGGTGTCTTACCGCGACATACTGCAGCACCGGAAAACCTTCCGGGACGTGCGTGACCGCCTGGCGGCACTGGAGAACCTTCAAGGGGATGGAAGTGGGTTCACTGCCGGCCACTTTGACAGCACCCGGACTCTGGTTATGCCCGAGAGTGCGGTCAGTCGGCCGACCCTTGGCCGCTATGAGATCGAGCGGGAGATAGGCCGGGGTGCCATGGGTGTGGTCTATCTCGGAAAGGATCCCCGCATTGCCCGAACCGTTGCCATCAAAACCCTCAGTTATCAGGTGTTCGAGGACAAGGAGCTGGCGGATCTGAAAGCCCGGTTTTTCCGCGAGGCCGAAGCCGCCGGGCGATTGAATCACCCCGCCATTGTGACAGTCTATGACGTAGGCGAGGAAACCGATCTTGCCTACATTGCCATGGATTACGCCCAGGGCCGTCCATTGAGTGACTTTGGCCGGGCAGGGCGGTTGCTGCCGCTGGCCACCGTGCTGGACATCGTGGCCCGGGTGGCGGATGCACTGGAGTATGCCCATGCCCGGAAGATCGTGCATCGGGATATCAAACCGGGGAACATTATTTACAATCCAGACAGTGGCGAGGTGAAGATTACCGATTTCGGTATCGCGAAAATCGCCGATGATTCCCGTACCCGAACCGGCAGTGTGATGGGCAGTCCATTGTACATGTCACCCGAGCAGTTGAAGGGGCAGAAGGTGTCGGGCGCGTCTGATATCTACAGTCTGGGAGTCACCCTGTACCGATTGGTCAGCGGTGAGACGCCGTATCAGGGGGATACCCTGGCCAACCTGACTTACCAGATTCTGAACAGGCGACCACGGAGTGTGCGGGAGTATAATCCGGAGTTGTCCAACGGCGTGGTGCGCCTGATCAACAAGGCCATTCAGCGGGACCCCGACAAGCGATTTGCCAATGCCGCTGACATGGCGGAAGCGGTGCGACGGCTCGCGGTACGGGAAGCAAGAGAGGAAGCATCCTGATGCTCTACGATATTTCCGGTCTTAGTGACATCGGCACTGCCCGCCGCTCCAATCAGGACGTGGTGGCCTGGCGCCTGAGTCACGATGGGCGCCAGGCATTGCTGCTGGTCGCTGATGGTATGGGCGGACATTATGGCGGGGAAATTGCCAGCCGGCTGGCGGTGGACACCGTGCTGGGTTCGATGGCACCCAGGCTGGCGGAGCCGGCCTCCAGTTACGCGAAAGTGGGGGATGACACCATCGCCATGATGCTCCGGGACAGCGTGACTCGCGCCAACGACAGTATCATTGCCGGCCGGGCAGGCAATGACAGTCTGGACAAGATGGGGACAACCCTGGTGATGGCGTGGGTCATTGACGGCAAAGCCCACATTGCCCACGTGGGCGACTCCCGGTGCTACCTGCTGCGCAACGGTCATGCCGACTGCCTCACCCGCGATGATACCGTGGTCCAGAACATGCTGGACGACGGCAGTATTACCGAAGCGGATGCACCGTATGTGCCCTTCCGTAATGTACTGACCCGGGCGCTGGGCGCTTCGACGTCGGTGGAGGCGAGTTGCCAGTGTCTTGAAGTAGGTTGCGGAGACAGGCTGCTGCTGTGTTCCGATGGCCTGACCAATGCCCTGCCGGACCAGCAATGGCCGGGCATCCTGGAGCGGCATGAGCGCACGGAAAGTGCGGTGGAAGCGCTGGTCGCAGCCAGCCTGGATAACCAGGCCACTGATAACGTGTCCGTTGTTGTATTGACCCTGATCTAGCCGAGGAGCCTATAGTATGGCATCACTTTCACAGCTGGTTGATAACGTGGTGGTTAACACGTTTGAAGTGAACCAGCCGGAGATTCGCATCGGCCGCAAGGCCGACAATGACATTCGCATCGACGAAATTTCCGTCAGTGGTCATCATGCGATGATTGAGTCCATCCCCAATGTCTACCTTGAAGGCACCGTGGACTACTACATCACCGACAGCGACAGCACTAACGGCACATTCGTCAATGAAATCCGGATTGAGGCGCGCCAGCGCCTGAACAGTCACGACGTCGTCCGTATCGGCTGGAATGAGTTCCGTTTTGTTGACGAGGACGAAAACGCCCTCGAAAAAACCGCCTACATCCTGGACTGACGGCTCAGCCCCTCAGCACCAGTTCCGCGAATCGCAAAAGCAGCCCGGTGGCGTCCGGCGCATCGGCTACGGCTGACATCAGCGCGCCGGCATCCTGGTTCTCTTGCTCCAGGTCCGGTGCCTGCACGGCCAGGTACGCTTTCATGATGTCCGCCGTAAACTCCGGATGGAACTGAACGCCCCAGGCCCGGTCACCGACACGGAAAGCCTGGTGGGGTTCGAATTCGCTTTTTGCCAGCAGGACGGCGTTCTCCGGCAGGCGGAGCACCGATTGCCGGTGGGTCAGCTGCGCGTTGAAACGCGTTGGCAGGTGCCCCAGCAGTGAATCCGTGCGGGCGGTATCCAGCAGTTCGACGCTGTATGTGCCGCTTTCCCGGCCTTGCGGGTGATACCCCACCTCGCCGCCGAGTGCATGGGCCAGCAACTGGTGGCCATAGCAGACCCCGAGTAATGGTATCCGGAGGTCAACTGCACGGGCCAGCCAGACCGCGGTCCGCTCGCTCCATTCTGCCCGATCGCTGACCATTGCCGGTGACCCGGTCACGATAATCCCGTCCCATTGCTCCGGGTGCCCGGGGGATTCCCCGGCAGCGACGTTAATCACGGAAATGTCCAGTTTGTTTCCGAGATTCCGGACAAACCAGTGATCAAAGTCCCCGAATTCCGCCTTGATAGAAGGGTAGGTAGACCCGGTTTTCAGGACCGCCAGTCTCGGTTTCCGGGTGGTTGCATGGCTACTGCCCATGAATGTGCTCCCGCCTTGTCATGTAAACGAACGATCATACTCAACAACGGTCTTTGGGGACACCGTGTGCCGTTCTGCTCTTGTCTTATTGTGCCATGTGTAAGCGGGTTGGGCGTGTATATATCCGCGCAGTAAGCCTTTGTAATGTGTTGTAGTTTTCGTGGATTTGTCACATACGCCGCAGATTCTCTTCTGTATATTCACCATATTATTGACGCGAATTGTGGTGATGCATGAACGGTTATTTGACGACTTCTGTGTTTTTGATCTCTGCGGTGTTCCTGACAGCCTGTGGCGGAGGGGGCGGCGGAAGCAGCTCCTCGGACAGCGGCCGATCTTCAGCGGTGGCCAATAACTCGGAAACTTCTCAGGAAACCCAGACCGGAAACCCCGAGACCGTAGTGATCGCCGGATGCGAAGTGGACCAGTACCAGGCTGACATGCTCAACAAGGTGAATGCCGCCCGTGCTTCGGCCCGAAGCTGTGGTTCAGAGCAATTTTCCGCTGCCGAGCCGTTGGCATACAACTGCCCGATTGAAGGCGCTGCCACCCATCACAGTAATGACATGGCCGAGCACAATTTCTTCAGCCACACAGGTTCCGACGGTCTGCGTGTGGGTGCCAGGGTGACGGCAACGGGTTACGAGTGGTCGGTTGTCGGTGAGAATATTGCCGCTGGCTATGACGATGTGGATACCGTTGTTCAGGCGTGGCTGGACAGCCCGGGACACTGTCGTAACATCATGGATTCCCGGTTCAGCCAATTTGCGGTTGATCGGGTGGACGCCAATGGCGCCGATTACGAAAACTACTGGACCCAGGTGTTCGCAACCCCGCGATAACCGGCCAGACATAAAAAAGCCCCGCTGCTCGTGAGATCAGCGGGGCTTTTTTGTGGCCCTGTGTTTACTCGGGCAATTCCGCGTTGTGATAAATGTTCTGGACATCGTCCAGGTCATTCAGCATGTCGTAGAACTTCTCGAACATCGCCACATCATCACCTTCCACCGGTGTGGAGGTCTTGGGCAGGAACTGGATTTCGTCCACCTCGAAATCAATGCCCTCGATGGTATCCACCAGCGCCTGTCTGGCCTTGGCGTATTCAGTGTTGGGGGTGAACACGGTGATCAGGCCGTTTTCGTTCTCGATGTCCGTGACGTCCACATCGGCGTCCATCAGCGCTTCCAGCACTGCTTCCTCGTCGTCGCCGTTAAAGGCGAAGATGGCGCAGTGGTCGAACATGTGGGCAACGGCGCCAGGGGTGCCGATTTTGCATTTGGTCTTGGTGAACGCGAGGCGAACATCACCGAAGGTGCGGTTCGGATTGTCGGTAAGACAATCCACAATCACCATGCAATTGCCGGGGCCGTAACCTTCGTAGCGGGCCGGGGAATAGTCTTCACCGGCGCCACCCTTTGCTTTTTCGAGCGCCTTGTCAATGACGTGTGACGGCACCTGGTCTTTCTTGGCACGGTCGATCAGCCCACGCAGGGACAGGTTGCCGTCCGGGTCGGTGCCGCCGGACTTGGCCGACATGTAGATCTCGCGCCCGTATTTGCTATAGACCTTGGTTTTTGCGGCGGCCGTCTTGGCCATGGAATCTTTGCGGTTTTGATAGGCTCTGCCCATTGCACTGCCTCATTGATCGTTCGGAAAGGGTCGGATTCTACCCAACAAACGGATCGGGTTACAGCTTTCTTGTAGAGGAGCAAGGACGGCGGGAACTGATGAAAAGGGGGACAGCATCATCCTGCTGTCCCCCTTTGTGTGCCACCTGGAATTACGCTTCGGCGGCTTCCCTCTGCTTGAGGTTTTCCCGGCCCCGGCTCAGCAACTGGTGCTCAATGGCCGTGGTGAGCTCTTCCTTGTCGACGATGTAGGCGGGATCGTCGGTCATTCCAAGAACCCGTCTGATCCACTGTGTTTCGGTCACGTTGACCCGGAATGCCAGCCTGGGGACGAACTGATAAGTCACGTCGTCTTTTTTCCAGGTTACCACTGGCGCCCTGTGAATGTGTCCCACGGGGTCCTTCTGTTCCTGCTGGCTGTATTCGTTCTGCCAGCCAACGTGCAGGTCAGTGACGCCGGTTTTCAGTTCTATCGCCCGTTCCTGGGTCAATCCAATCAAACGATTTGTGTTGATGCTCATAGTTGAGCCTCCTTATCAGAGAAACAAACAAAAAATGGAACCCTATGGGTGCTTTTTTGTTACGGGCCTTCCTGGCCGCGCTCTATTGTGTGTACAACTGTACACATGGTTTGAGGGGGAAGGGTAGTGGTGATGGAAGGGGAGGCCTGAAATGACAATGCGGAAACTACCTACGGCCGGCTGTGGCCGGCCGCCAGAGCGCGTGGTTATGCCAGTTTGGGGACGCGCTTGATACCTTTTCGGATACCCTGTTCGAGTGCGGCACTCACCACTTTCCCTGTAAATGGCACGATGTCCTCGAAGGTGATGGTGTAGTTCACCCGGGTTCCGCCTTCACCGACATCCTCAAAGCGGATGCGCCCCATGTGGTTGCGGATTGGGCTCATGCTGGTGATGGTGTATTCAATCAGTGAGTCCGGCTCAAAGCCGATCACGGTCTCTTCCAGGCTCAATGGGCCAATGCCGATTTTGCGAACGGAACCGGTGCCGTTGGGGTCGGCCTGGTCGCTGTCCTGGATGCGCTTGACCGGTGCGCCCAGCAGTTTGCCGAAGCGGCCGTGGTCGGCGAATAGTGCAAAAACCCGGTTACGGGGTACGTCGAAGGTTTCATCTATTTCAATGGTATACATGGCCATGGGATCGCTCTTTCTTATAAAAGGTTGCTGTCGGATTACGGCTTCGCCTAATCCGACCTACGAAGAATCGGTGCCGAATGAATAATGAATGTAGGTCGGATTAGCGGAAGCCGTAATCCGACAAACTATTGTCAATGGACACTAGCCTATCGTTCCGGAGTCTACAACAAAAGTCGTAGTTGAAGGCGGACCGAACCTTGGCCTGAATCGCACGGTGTCAGGGCTCCGGCCTTCAGTGCCGGCTGGTGTGCCGGTAGTCTCTCGGGGACTGCCCCATGACTTTTTTGAACAGTCTCGAGAAATAATAGGAATCGTCATATCCCAGGCGCCGGCTGATATCGGCAAAGCTCAGGCTGGTGGTGTCCAGCATCTGGCAGGCTCGCTCCACTTTCAAATGCAGGAAGTGCTGGATGGGGGAGGTGCCGGTCTGTTCCCGGTAGCGTGTGGCAAAGTGGGCCGGAGACAGGCCTGCAAGGTCGGCCAACTGCTCCAGTGATACCCGCTCGTCCAGGTGCTCCCTCATATAGCTGTGAATGGTATCCAGCTCCGTCTTGCGTTCATGACTGGTTTCGTCGGCATTCAGTGGCACGGCAGCCAGTAACTGGCGGAGTCGGTTGGCCGCGTGGATCAGGCCCCGGGTGCGAAACCCTGTTTGCCGCACGGACAGCAAGCCGTTGAAGTCCACCAGCAGTCGTGGCTGGCGGCCCAGGTGTCGTATCCGGGTGTTATCGAATCCCATGTAATGACGGAAATCCTCTGCCAGTGGCCCGGTGTAGTGTACCCAGTGAATGGTCCATGGATTGTCCGGGTCAGCGGTGTAGCGGTGGGACGCGCCGGCGGGTAGTAACAACAGGTCGCCAGCTTCCACGGTATAGGCTTCTCCCTCGACATTGAGGAAGGCCTGGCCTTCGGTGCAGTAAATCAAAAGATTGTCGTGGTGGTGCTCCCGGTGCATGTGATGCCCCGTGGCCCGCCGATAGTGGCCAAAAGCCAGCGGGTACAGGTCCCGGGTGAGTGGGTAGGTAGACAATAGTCGTATGATTGGCGCGGGAACCACATAACGGATGCTGTCTGCCGGTACCGGCCACTGGGAGGTCTGAGTCATGGGCGTGCCGATTTATTGGTGCGTGATCGAAAGATAATCCATCACGAACGAAATTTAGTCAATCGGTGCAGTCTGAATTCCTGTGCTAGCATCAATTAAAACATGGTCGTCCACCTGTAGGTCGGGCGGCTCCCACCCGTACAACAACAAGCAGGGAATATACGATGAAGAACGTACCGCTGTATCTTGCAGGTGAATTTGTTCAGAGCCAGGCCAGTGAATGGATTGATGTCACTGATCCTGCCACCAACGAAGTGATCGCCAAGGCCCCGTGCACGACCGACACGGAAATGCGTAAGGCCATCGACAGCGCCGGTGAAATGTTCAAGACCTGGAAAGAAGTGCCAGTATCCGAGCGTGCCCGGGTCATGTTGCGCTACCAGGCGCTGCTGAAAGAGCACCACGATGAAATTGCCGAAATCCTGTCTAAGGAAACCGGCAAGACCTTTGACGATGCCAAGGGTGATGTCTGGCGTGGCATTGAAGTGGTTGAGCACGCTGCCAACGTGGCTTCCATGATGATGGGCGAGACCGTCGAGAACGTGGCGCGTGAAGTGGATACCCACTCCTGGATCCAGCCGCTGGGCGTGTGCGCCGGTATTACCCCGTTCAACTTCCCCGCCATGATCCCGCTGTGGATGTTCCCGATGGCCATTGCCTGCGGTAACACCTTTATTCTGAAGCCGTCCGAGCAGGACCCGATGACACCGATGCGCCTGGCTGAACTGTTTGAGGAAGCCGGCGCGCCCAAGGGCGTCCTGCAGGTGGTCCACGGTGGCAAGGAACAGGTCGACGTACTGCTGACCGATCCGGCCATCAGGGCAGTGTCCTTCGTCGGTTCCGTGCCGGTCGGTCGATACATCTACGAAACCGGTACCCGCAATATGAAGCGTGTCCAGAGCTTCGCCGGCGCCAAGAACCACATGGTGATCCTGCCGGATGCCGACAAGCAGCAGGTGATCAATGCCCTGGTGGGCGCCTCCGTTGGCGCGGCCGGGCAGCGTTGCATGGCGATTTCCGTGGCGGTGTTCGTGGGCGAAGCGCAGGAGTGGATTCCGGAACTGAAGGAGGCCATGGCGAAGGCTCGTCCGGGCGCCTGGAACGATTCCGGTGCCAGCTTCGGCCCGGTCATCAGCGCCAAGGCCAAGGATCGCATTGAATCCCTGATCGCCACCGGTGAAGCCCAGGGCGCCAAGCTACAGCTGGATGGCCGTGGCTGCAGCGTTGACGGTCTGCCCGATGGTAACTGGGTTGGCCCGACACTGTTCTCCGGCGTGACCCCGGACATGGACATCTACAACGAGGAAATCTTCGGGCCGGTGCTCTCCTGTGTCGAACTGGACAGCCTGGGTGAAGCCATCGAGCTGATCAACAACAGCCCGTACGGCAATGGTGTGTCCATCTTTACCAATTCCGGTGGGTGCGCCCGTCGCTTCCAGCACGAGATCGATGTGGGCCAGGTGGGTGTGAACATTCCCATTCCGGTACCCCTGCCGTTCTTCTCCTTCACCGGCTGGAAAGGCTCGTTCTACGGTGATCAGCATGCCTACGGCAAGCAGGCGGTGCGTTTCTATACCGAGACCAAGACCGTGACTTCCCGCTGGTTCTCCAAAGAGGCGACATCTACTACGGAAGCCAACTTCTCTATCCAGTTGCGTTAATGATGCTGCCGGCCCTCCAGACCGGAGGGCCTCTCAGACTGGAAAGTGGGGAAGTGGAGAACAACGATGGACTTTAACCTGACCGAAGACCAACTGGCGTTCCGTGAAGCGGCCCGGGCGTTCGCGGAGAAATCCATGGCGCCCCACGCGGCCCAGTGGGACGACGAGCACATCTTTCCGAAAGACGTGCTGAAAGAAGCTGGCGAAATGGGTTTTATGGGTATGTACACCCCGGAAGCCCTGGGTGGCATGGGCCTCTCAAGACTGGATACCTCGGTAATCGTGGAGGAGCTGGCCGCGGCCTGTCCCTCCACGGCGGCCTTTATCACCATCCACAACATGGCGACCTGGATGGTGGCCAGTTTTGCCTCGGATGACCTGAAGCAGGAAATTGTGCCGAAACTCGCCAGTGGCGAGTGGCTGGCCTCCTACTGCCTGACCGAACCCGGCGCCGGCTCCGACGCGGCCAGCCTGCGGACCAAGGCGGTGCGGGATGGTGACAGCTATGTCATCAGCGGCAGCAAGGTGTTTATTTCCGGCGCCGGCGCCACCGATATCCTGGTATTGATGGCCCGCACGGGTGCACCGGACTCCGGCTACAAGGGGATTTCCACCTTTGTGATTCCCGCCGATGCCGACGGCATTTCCTACGGTAAGAACGAAGAGAAAATGGGCTGGCACAGTCAGCCCACCCGCATGATCAGCCTTGAGAACGTTCGCATCCCTGCCAGCAACCGGGTCGGGAACGAAGGTGATGGGTTTGCCATTGCTATGAAAGGTCTTGATGGCGGTCGCCTGAACATTGCCACCTGCTCGCTGGGCGGCGCCCAGGCGGCACTGCTGCGGGCCCGCAACTACATGCATGAGCGCGAGCAGTTCGGCAAACCCCTGGCGGCGTTCCAGGCCCTGCAATTCAAACTGGCCGATATGGGCACCAACCTGGTGGCGGCACGGCAGATGGTACGCCTGGGGGCTTTCAAGCTGGACAGCGGTGATCCCGAAGCGACGCTGCACTGTGCCATGGCCAAGCGGTTCGCCACCGACGCCTGTTTCGATGTGGTGAACGATGCCCTGCAACTGCACGGCGGCTACGGCTATATTCGTGAATATCCGCTGGAGCGTTACCTGAGGGACCTGCGGGTACACCAGATTCTGGAAGGCACCAACGAAATCATGCGCCTGATTGTCGCCCGCCGATTGCTAGATGACGGTGTTGCGGAAGCGATCCAATAAGAGTTGCGGGAGCTATTCAATAAGGTGCGGAGCCAATTAATAAGGAGAGATCCATGAGCGATCTGATTCAGCTCGAGAAACGCGGACACATTGCGGTACTGACCATCAACAACCCGCCGGCGAATACCTGGACCAAAGAGTCCCTGGCGGCGCTGACGGCAACCATCCGTGAACTGAACGAAGACCGTGACATTTTTGCCCTGGTGGTGACTGGTCAGGGGGAGAAGTTCTTCTCCGCGGGCGCCGACCTGAAGTCCTTCGCCGACGGCGACATAGCCCGTGCCAATGAGATGGCCCAGGCGTTTGGTGAAGCCTTTGCGGCATTATCCGGATTCCGTGGTGTATCCATTGCCGCAGTGAACGGTTATGCCATGGGCGGCGGCCTTGAATGTGCCATGGCCTGTGACATCCGCATTGCTGAAGAGCATGCTCAGATGGCGCTGCCGGAAGCCGGTGTTGGCCTGTTGCCCTGCGCCGGTGGCACCCAGAACCTGCCCTGGCTGGTGGGTGAAGGCTGGGCCAAGCGGATGATTCTGTGTGGCGAACGGGTCAAGGCGGACAAGGCCCTGCAGATCGGACTGGTGGAAGAGGTGGTGCCCACCGGTCAGGGTCTGGAGAAAGCCCTGGAACTGGCAGAGATGGCCTGCAAACAGAGCCCGTCCTCCACTGCCCGTTGCAAGACACTGGTGATGAGTGCCCGTGATGGCCGCAGCCATGATGATGGCTGGCGCATGGAACGGGAGCTGTTCATCGAGCTGTTCTCCACCGAGGACCAGAAAGAAGGCGTGAATGCCTTTCTGGACAAGCGCAAACCGGAATGGAAGAACCGTTGATATGACTGGTCAAGCGATGGTTTTCGAAGAGTGGCCCACGGCCGACGGCAGTCACATCGCCGTGGCCCGGCTGAACATGCCGAAGGCACTCAACTCCCTGTCTCTGGAAATGATCCGGTTGCTGACGCCGCAGCTCAAGCGCTGGGCGGAAGACAGCAGCATTTGTGCGGTGTGGCTGGAAGCCGAGGGCGACAAGGCATTTTGCGCCGGCGGCGACATCGTGGCCCTGTACCGCAGCATGACCGAGCCCAAGGGTGCCGGGGCAGGAGCGAGCGAGGGCGCCACATTCTTCGAGGAAGAGTACGAAATGGACTACCTCATCCATACCTTTCCCAAGCCCATTGTGTGCTGGGGCCATGGCATTGTCATGGGTGGCGGTATGGGGATCATGGCGGGCGCGTCCCACCGGGTAGTCACCGAAGGCTCCAAACTGGCCATGCCCGAGAGCAGCATTGGTCTGTATCCGGATGTGGCTGCGGGCTGGTTCCTCAACCGCACGCCTGGTCGAACCGGGATGTTCCTGGGCCTGACCGGCGCCCGCATGAATGGCGCGGACGCATTGTTTGTCGGGTTGGCGGACCGCTTCATTCGGCACGATCTCAAAGCCGGGGTGGTGGACGCCCTGAAACAGCGGAACTGGCAGAACGAGGACAGTTACGCCGTGGTCAGCAGCGTGCTGAGGCAGTTCGAACAGCAAAGCGCCGATGCACGACCGGAATCGCCGGTACGCAACCATTTCGATGACATCAACCGGGTGACGGATGCCGATACGCTGGAAGAAGTCATCGCCCAGCTGAACGAGCTATCCGGTGGCAACGGCTGGCTGGCCAAGGCGACCAAATCGTTGGCAACGGCATCGCCCACCTCTCTGGCCCTGTGCTGGCGACACCTGAACAACGTTCGCCACGACAGCCTGAAGGAAGCTCTGGACAAGGAGCTGACGATCTCCCGCAACTGCCTCACAAAAGGCGAGTTTGCCGAAGGCATCCGCGCGCTGTTGATCGACAAGGATCAACAGCCCCGCTGGCGCTATGCCTCGGTGGCGGAAATGGACAGCGCCTGGATCGACGACTTTTTCACTCGATAGTAGGCAGGCCGGCATAAAGCGCCGGCCCGTTTGACTGAATACAACAAGAAAGGGGAAGAGATATGGCAACAATTACCTTCATCGGACTGGGCAACATGGGCGGCCCCATGGCCAGCAACCTGGTCAAGGCCGGACATGACGTCACCGTGTTTGACCTGTCGAAGGACGCCGTCGCAGCACTGGTTTCCGAAGGCGCGAAATCCGCAGACACCGCCCACGCCGCGGCCAAGGGTGCCGAATGCGTGATTACCATGCTGCCCGCCGGTCAGCACGTGGAAACGGTGTACCTGGGTGACGATGGCCTGCTGGCCAACTTGCCGGCAGGTACCCTGGTGATTGATTCATCCACCATTGCGCCGGAAACCGCCCGTGGTGTGGCCGAAGAAGCCAAAGCCCGCGACATTCCGTTCATCGATGCCCCTGTGTCCGGTGGCGTTGGCGGCGCCAAGGCCGGCACCCTGACGTTCATCTGCGGCGGCGCGGAAGAGACCTTCAACAAGGCCAAGCCGATTCTCGAGGCCATGGGCAAAAACATCTTCCTCGCCGGTGAGCACGGCTCCGGCCAGGTGGCCAAAATCTGCAACAACATGATGCTGGCGATCCTGATGGCGGGTACCAGTGAAGCGCTGGCGCTGGGCGTGAAAAACGGCCTGGACCCTGCCGTTCTGTCCGAAATCATGAAGCAGAGCTCCGGTGGTAACTGGGCACTGAACGTGTACAACCCCTGGCCAGGTGTGATGGAAGGCGTTCCTGCATCCCGTGGCTATGAGGGCGGTTTCCTGGTGAACCTGATGAACAAGGATCTTGGGCTCGCCTTTGACAACGCCGTCAAAAACCACGCCGCCATCCCCATGGGCTCCCTGGCCCGCAACCTGTTCGAGCTTCACGCCGGGCAGGGCAACGGCGCGCTGGATTTCTCCAGCATCCAGCGCCTGTACAAGCCGGAGTAAACTCCGGCGCGGGGAGGACATCCTCCTCAATTCCGGCACTGGTTACTGGATTTTCAGAGCCAGTGCTGGTAGTTTTCCTGCAATCGAAAATCGGACGGGTTAACCACGGAGTGGGTTGCCAGATAGCTGTCCGATTCAGGACTTCACCATACCTTCAAGGATTGAAGATATGCCCCAGGCAAGCGGACTGCAGTTTACCGCCACCATTGGCGAATTTTCCTCTGATCACTTTTCCGTTGTCGGTTTTGAGCTGACCGAAAACCTTTCCGAGCTGTTTTACGGCAAGCTGGCGCTGGCCAGCACCGATCCGTCGGTCGCGGCAGCCGATGTACTGGAACAGGCCGTGGACCTGGTGGTCTGGCAGGACGGCGCGCCGTTGCGGCGTTTCACCGGTGTGGTCAACGAATTCGCCCGCGGTGATTCCGGCCACCGCCGCACCCGCTACGAGCTCATCATCCAGCCCCCGCTGTGGCGCCTGGGCCTGATGCACAACAGCCGCATCTTCCAGACCCAAACCACCGACGCCATCGTGCGCACCCTGCTGGAAGAGCGGGGCATCGTCGATACCTTGTTCGATCTCAAACGCCGCCCGGAAGAACGGGAATACTGCGTCCAGCACCGGGAAAGCGACCTGGATTTCGTAGAGAGGCTGGCCGCCGAGGAAGGCTGGCATTACCGCTACCACCACGGCTCGGTAGACGGCGAAGAACAGCCGGCCCTGATCATCGCCGATCACCACGGCGACGCCCCCAGACTGGAATCCGTGACTTACAACGGCAAGGCCGGCAGCAGCACCAAAACCCCCTGCGTGTTCCGTTTCGCCCATCAGGAGCGGGTCCGCGCCAGTGCCGTGGCGATGAAGGATTACACCTTCAGGAACCCGGCCTATGCCCTGATGCACGACAGTGCCGCGGGTGATGTTCAGCACCGCGAGGACTATCAGCACTACGACTACCCCGGTCGCTTCAAACAGGACGCCAGCGGCCAGCCCTTCACCGAAGCCCGGCTGGACGCCCTGAGAAACGACGCCAGCACCGCCAGTGGTAAAAGCAACCGCGCCGACTTCACCGCCGGCGCCAAAGTGGCCCTGACCGACCACGACAGTGATCACCTGAACCGGGAATGGCTGCTGACCGGCATCACCCACACCGGCAAACAGCCCCAGGCGCTGGAAGAAGAGGGCGGTTCCGAGCCCACCAGTTACAGCAATCAGTTCAACGCCATCCCCGCCGACCGCACCTGGCGCTCGCAAATCAAACACCGCCCCAGAATGGACGGCCCGCAGATCGCCATCGTCACCGGTCCGGAAGGCGAAGAGATCCACTGCGACGAACACGGCCGGGTGAAAGTGCGGTTCCCCTGGGATCGCTACTCAAAGAACGACGAACACAGCAGCGCCTGGCTGCGGGTCAGCCAGGGCTGGGCCGGCGGCCAGTACGGTTTCATGGCCCTGCCGCGAATCGGCCACGAAGTCATCGTCTCCTTCCTGGACGGCGACCCGGACCAGCCGATTATTACCGGCAGAACCTATCACGCGACCAACACGCCGCCGTACGCGTTGCCGGAACACAAGACACGCACCACCCTCAAAACCCAGACCCACAAAGGCGAGGGCAGCAACGAACTGAGATTCGAGGACGAGGCAGATAAAGAACAGATCTACGTCCACGCCCAGAAAGACTTGGACCTGCTGACGGAAAACAACCGCACCGAAGTCATCAAGAACGACAGCCACCAAACGGTCGAGAATAACCGCTTTTCTCATGTTAAGGGTAACGACCACGCCACCGTCGACGGCGAACACCGGGAACAGATCGGCGGCGATTACAGCCTCACTGCCAACGGCAGTCACCACAGCAAACAGGGCAAGAACCAGCTCATCGAAGCCGGCAGCGAGATCCACCACAAAGCCGGTATGAAAATCGTCATCGAAGCTGGGGCTGAAGTGACACTGAAGGCTGGTGGCAGTTTTGTGAAAGTGGACCCCAGCGGCGTGACGGTTTCAGGGCCGATGGTGAAGATGAATTCCGGGGGTGGGCCGGGGAGTGGGAGTGCGGCTTCGGCGCGGATTCCAGACACTCCGCAGCGAATACCGGAAGATGTTGTGCCTATCAAGGACGGCGCAGTATTGGCTGGCACGAAGCAGAGGCATGACGCGAGTCCCGATGTCTCGAGAGCCGGCTTACTAAAAGAAGCTGCGGATTCAGGTAACTTGGCTATCTCTAAATGTGAGTACGATGAGCATGGACGCTGCATTTTACATAACCACGCTTGAGGATACGGCCCCCCAAGGTAACAAACCGGAGGTAGCCTCATACGCCATCATGGACCTGGCCGTTGCCCACGATTTCTTGGAGCGACTCTACGGCGCTATGGCTAACCAGCCCATCGAATGGTGGAGTCTGTTTGAGGGCACCGAATGGCAATCGGATTGGTCCAGTGGTCCCATTCTAGTTGACTTGCGAAGCTGCGGTACTTTCATGCAGCAGCTCGCGATTGATATGGAGGCCCGATCTTTGGGTGTCATGATCGAGACACCATTGGATGCCCAAAAACTGCGAGATCGCTGCCAAAAGTGGTTGTTTGGGGCGGGGGGGGCGCAGCTGCTGCGATATTACGAGCCCAGAATGCTTGGACCGCTATTGTGTGTCATGGGCGATGTGCAGCTACGTCAGTTTATGCCTCCAGGCGAACAGTGGTTCTGGCACGATGGCTTGGTGTGGCGAACCCTGACCGGTAAAGATAGTGCTACAACCATAGAAGAAAGCTTAACCTCTGTCAGTGAGGAACAGCTTCGACAAGTTTCCCGCTACCGCATGGCTGCCCAGGCCGAGAGCTTTGCGAGCTATTACGGAAGCAGTCTGACGGCGTGCAAAGATCCCACTGTTTGGGTTCTGAATTGTTTGCTGGAAGCTCATGAGTCAGGGGTAACCACGGTGTCGGACCAGGAGCGTTGGTTGCGGCTGGCCATCAGGCACGGTGATGCCTTCCCCGCAGATGCGCAGTACCAGGAAGTTTTAAAGCAGGAGCAATGGTCAGCCAGTGAAAGGCTTACCGCTATGGAAAGCATAAGGAAACCGGACTATGTCCCAACAGCATGAAGTACGGGCAGGAGATACTCTGTCACAGATTGCCCAGCGCTATCAGGTCTCGGTATCGGAGATTCAGGCCCGAAACCCCATTATTCAGGATCCAGACCTGATTCAGGCCGGTTGGATGTTGGATATCCCGGCAATTGATTCAGCCAGTGAAGAGGATCTTCCACCGCCCCGGTCCGCGGACGACACAAGCTCCACCGAGGCGTCCTGCACTGATTGCCAGGTAGAGCTTGTCGAGCTGGTACACATTACCGGCGAGACAGGCTCGGTGCATGCCCTGACCGAACGGCAACGCAATGAGCTGGATAAGGCCGTTGAAGCCTTGCAGGCGCCCTTGCATGATCTGCAACAGGCAGAGGGTGGGCCGGAGGATCGGATTCCCGCAGCCAAGGAGGAAGCCTGGCAGGCGTTGAAGGATCTTGACGCATTGCCGCCCACCTCCTCAAGCACCACGGCTCGGGAACTGCTGGAAGACTACAAGGCACGCTGGCGGCACGCACAGCAGCGCCTGGATCGTCAGCAACGGCGACGGGAGCGTATTGGCCAGGAGTTGGAACACGTCCAGCGCGAGGTTCTGAGACCTATGTCTCGGCAGGCCAGCAACAACCCCAAGGACCTGCTGACCATCCGTATTTTCCGGACTCTGTCCCACGAACTGGAGGAGACATTGCGCAATATCAACACCGTGTTGGAGGCGCGCAGGAGCAATGTCAATTCCGAACAAAAAAACTACGAAACTCTGGATGAGCGCTTGCAGTTTCTCCGGGCAGCGCTGGAGGCGGAAATTGCCTATCGGATTGCCCAGGCATCTGACCCTCAGGACGCCGAGACAATCGCCCAGCTGGCTCATGAGACCGAGACACTCAAGGCGCGCACACATTGGCCGGAATTCATTGCCAGTTCGGACATGAATGCGCTGGTACAACGGCAGCAACGGCTGAAAGACATCGAAGCCACGCCTGATCCCGCCTGGTGGCGCGAGTTCGCCGATTACGTTGTCAGGAGTGATCCGACTCCATCCCTGTGGAGCCTGGTCGATACGGCGGAAGTCGAGCGTTACCGTGAACTCCAGGATGAGAAAGAAAATCTCATTACGGAACAAGAACAGGCTCTGAGCTATTTGGTTGAAACCAGCCCACCGTCAACAAACGACATATTTGCCAGCCCGAATGTTGGTGATACCCGGGCCTGGAATGTGGTGGAAATCAAGCGCACAAGCGAATCCGGATACCGCTACATTCATCGGGAGGCACTGCAGCGATTCCGCCAGGGCTGGCAGCCACTGACTATGACAGACGTAAAGCAAGCCATGTCCGCCGGCCGCTTCCGGGAGGCAGGCTCACAGGCCCGTGATGCCTTGCGGGCGGACCGGGAACTAAAGCTCAAGATTGCTCAATGGAAGAGCAAGGAAGACAATTTCTTCAACCAGCTCAATATTGAGCTGTTTAAGGAAGAGATTGCGACGGAAGACGGGCGATTCTCAGCGGGTGCAGAGGCCCAGATGTTCCGTTTTGCCGCTCAAGCCGGGTTATCTGGTTCCTACAACCCGGTGAAGGAAGAAGTCCACGTGGGCGGCAAGATGGAAAGCGCCTATAGTCTGCTGGAAGGCAAGGCTTCCCTCAAAGCCCAGTTGCCCAATGCCGATGGCACGCCCTTGCGACTGGAATACCAGGACCAGAAAGGGGAACTGGTGCGCCTGCATTGTGGCTACCTGCGCGCTGATGCGGAATACTCTATCCAGGGCTTTGCTGGTGCATGTGCGTCTCTGGCTGCCAACGTGAAGGCCTCCACGGCTCCCGGGAATGTGGGTATTACCGGAGACGCCGGCGGCGAGGTGTTCGCAGGTGGCACCCTGAAGAACGAAGCGGCCTTCAGCGTAAAGTGGAAGGCGGCATACGCAGAGGTTCAAGGCGAACAGGGCGACGGCGAACCCGTTTCGGATCAAGATCAGGAAAATAGGAATGAGGCGGATCAGGCTTTTAAGTCCCTGCTGGAGGTGAAACCGGAGTTTGCACTTTCTGCGGGGATTGGAGCTGGATTTGACTATAGGGTAACGTGGACGGAAGGAAAGCTCGTACTGTCATTAAAAGGGCATCTGGTTCTGGGGCCAGGCGCCGGTGGCGGCGTCGCAGCCGAACTCAACGGCTCGCAGATTATGGAGCTCGTCCAATTTATACGTTGGTCTCTCGAGCAATCCGATTTCAGGTTTCTGGAATGGATAGACAGTGAAGCATTCTCACTGATCTCCTTGATGTTGCGTGTCCAAGCAGTCAGTGGTGATGAGTTGGCTGATCTCGTATCTTGGCCTTTGGAGCGGCTCAAAGACTATTGGATAGCGGCCCAAGAAAATTATCGGGAAGCTGTAAATGCTGCAAACCGGGTTATGACAAACGAAAAGGTTGTGAATTACACGCCAGAGGCGAAGGCTAAGGTGCTTTACTTGTTTTCAAATAATGCACCAAGGGCGTTTAGTGAGAATGACAATAGCGTTGAGCAGTTGGCATCCGCGACCTTTGCTGTTTTGAGTACCGTAAAAACTCACCGGGAATTTATGGAAATTCTTCGTCGTATGGGCCGAGAGGGTGGCCCAAAGGGTGATTTGACCGATCTCAAGCAAAACTACACCCGCCTGTTCCTGAAGTTTCTTTATAGGTCTTCCAAGGCTGAACAAGCGGAGCAGTGGCTTACCGGACTGTATTCTTAATCTTTGCCGTTTGGGGCCAGTTGGTTCACCGCGCAGCGAAACCCGCCATTCAGTGGCACGCTTGATTCAGGTACTTGGCGTCGAGTAACGGTGGTGCTGCCAGTTAGATCCTGATAGTGCCCCCCACGCATGACTCTTTCAGGCTCTTCGATACCTGGGCCGACTGTGACCAGCTTACCTGCTTCCGGTCCCTCGGGATTAACTCTCTCTGAGCTCCGGTAATAGTCAGGGGAGTAGTAGTCGTTGACCCATTCTCCAACATTGCTGGACATATCATATAAACCCAGTGGGTTGGGCGGGTATGTGCCTGGAGAATTGGGTAACTCCTGGTCAATGCCAGGTCGGGATAGGGTGCTACCCTCATTGATATTTTGTCCGGGATGCAAGCTGCCATCGCTGGTTGCGTAGCGAACTGTTTGTCCCCTTGATTTAGCGGCATACTCCCATTGCGCCTCTGTGGGCAAGTCCACATCGCGATCGGCTTGTTCTCCAAGCCATAGGCAGAACGCTTTGGCATCATGCCAAGAGACGGGAGCAGGAAGCTCAGGGGCGAATCGTTCAGGGGAGTCGTTTCGTTTGTCTTCGTAAAAGCGTGCTTGGATTTCGTGCCCTGAAGCTTCCACAAAAATCTCAAAATCTTCTTGGGTAACTTCGTACTTTTGGATGTAGAAATCATCCAACTCAACCTCATGCACAGGGACTGTATCCTTGCGTACGCTCCATCCTCCGGGGTTGCCCATCATGAACCTCCCCCCCTCAACCAACACCATGTTGTCCATATTGCGTTGGACCATCTCGGTGGCATACCAATTGGTGATGGTGTCGCAGCCAACCAGGATCGTCAGGGAAGAAGAAAATAGCAGGGATTTCGAGGTACGAGACGCAATCATTGTCATTCCAGTCCATTGAGTGACATTCCATGTGGTGGACATTCTACCTGTCAGGTTGAAAAGGGCCAAGCTTACCAATTCGAGGTGTGGAAAGAGTTGTTTTGAAGACGGCTTGTGTTCGAATAAAGAGGGGCTCAATGAGCGACTTCCAACGAAACAGGATCCACGTATAATTCCTAGGCCCTGAAATTTGCCGTTATCGGGCCGGGACGTAATCATCAAAGGAACTGATATGAAAACCTTCAACACCCTGCGTGTGATCTATACGCTCATGGGTCTCGGGATGCTTGTCAGTCCCTTTTTTCTTTCCAGAGTACCTCTGCTTTTCTTTAGATCGCAACGACCTGTTTCAGATCTGATTCGCTCGCAATCCTGTTATTCCAACGCTTTTTTATCCCGTTGTCCGGTTTGAGTATGAGCCGGGCAGCGCCAGAAAATTTCAGTCTCCAAGCGGCAGCAATCCTTGGAGTTACAGTTGTGGAGAGAAAATTCGTGTGCTTTGCTCCAGGTGAACCGGAGTCCGCACGTATCGGCGGTTTCTTCTCGCTTTGGGGCGTTGGAATACTGAGGGCTACCAAAATCCTGCGAACGTCGATGTTTAGACATATTCTGGTTCTCGTTATGTGCATGCTCTCGCAATATTGTTTGGCTGTTGACGGCAATAAAGGTAGGTCATCTTGTTCAGAGAATTCTTTGGATAGCCTGTATTCCAGATACGAAATCTTCGAGGTGGTTAAGTACGGTGGAGGGTTGACAGCAGAGTCTTCCGCCAAAGGCCGTCTTGGAGAACAAGTCGTTGTTGAGCGTGATACTTTCCAGGTCAGGGATCTTGTTATTTCCAATCCATATTATGAATTGGCTTGTTACCCGTTGCCGAATGAAGGAGAGGTTGATACCAATCGCTGGAGCAACTTTTACGGGTTCGGCTTGAATAGAACTTCTATTGAGGTCTTGCATGTTTACGATGAAGACGATGTTACTGTTGAGCCCTCCGTTAATCTTGAATTAGTGAATGGCCAGCTTTGGGAAATGTATGACGGCTGGATCTATAAAATGAAGCCGCTGAAGCACCAGTGAGCCGGTCGCGGAGGCTGTCAACGTACTTGTGCCTTGGTTGGTAATAGCCTCCGTTACCGACTGGAGTCCAGTGGGAGTTCGCTGCCAGAAACAGAGGGCAGTCAGTCGCATACGCTACCAATACCGGAAAGTTGGATATCGATAACTACCTTCAGCGGTCTCCCAATATCGCTGCTGTTCAGTGAGCATATGGAGGCGGAGGGGAAATTCATCGCCGTCCGCCCGTGGAGAACAAGGACGTTTTTTCATGCAGTATATTTCAGCCTTTTTTCTATTACCTTCAACGATTGTTCTTGTCAGCTATTTCGCAACAATGTTGATGGGATCGCCCGGACGGACTCTCCTGGAGATCGAGAACCCCATTCTGGATATTGGTTTCCTCGTCGTTTTTTTCCTGAGTAGCCTGGCAGGCTGGTTGGGCGTTATTTTCAATGTGCCTTTCCGTGATCAGGGGAAGACAACGCTGGTTGGCAAAGGTGTTGTAATCGGGGTGATTGCGCTGCCAGCTGTATTCGTTTCGTTGTTGTTGGGAGATCGAGCCGCGCTATCGGTCTGCCTGGCAATGGGGTGGATTGGGTTAGTGATTCAGCTTCTGCCGGCACTGAGCACCGCTTGGCAGCGCCGAACGCCGGTATTTGGGCTAGTCATCGTTGTATTGGTACTTCCTTTCCTAATAAACCCCGTCATTTGGGAGAGTTCTGAGCTGATCCCGGTACCTGAAGCGAATTGGGGCGTCTACTACCCAGACTATGATTTGGAAGCCGATGACAGGTTCGTGGCGCATTATCGGGACCATGAGAGACGCTTTAACAAGCCACCAAAAGTAACGATCTCGAAAGCGGGTATGTTCATGATTAACGTGTTGGGGAGCTCACTTCCCAACACATTTCATCATTGTGGCCGCCATGAAATCTACAATATGTTTACTCCCAACTCGGAAGATGGCTGTGAAGCCAGTAGTACCAACGATACATGGGGCGAGCTTGAAATTGAGTTCTATGAGGACGGGAAATTACGCTGCATTAATTGTCGAGAGTATGGCAAGCCTGAACATTGGATGCGGATTAACAACTTGCCTGAGGGATACAGGTCGCCATTCCATAGTCTTTGAGATGCTTGCCGAGACGAGCCCGGATCGCTCGGGATAATATCCACGTATAATTCCCCGTTCCCGAAAACAAGCCGTTATCGGACCAGGATGCAACCTTCAAAGGAACTGATATGAAAACCTTCAACACCCTGCGGGTGATTGTTACGCTCGTGGGCTTCGGCATGCTCATTGGAGCCTTTTTTCATTCCAGAGCACTTCAGCGTTTCTTGAAACCGCAACAGCCAAGCCAGGCGTTGTGACAGATCTGATTCGCCTGCTTTTTGCGCCGGGCAAACCGGCCGCGTAACCCCCTCCATAATGCAGCCCGGCTCCGCGCAGGGTAGACTGGCCGTTTGATACCGGCCCGGCGTTTCTCCGGGCGGGATTACTGACACGAGCTCAGGGTTCATCATGGACGGCCACTCTAAACAGAACGAACCGGAAGACGAGAACAAGCGCCCCCTGTTTTCGTCCGACCTTTCAACGCCTATTCACGGGTTGTTTGCGCTCGGGGTTCTCTACACCCTTTACCTGGCGCATCAAATTGTACTGCCCATTATCCTGGCAGTGTTGACCAGTTTGTTGCTCGCGCCGCTGGTCAAGAAGGCTTACGTCAAATGGCGTGTGCCGCGCATGGTCAGTTCACTGTTGCTGGTATTGATGGTGCTTGCCGGTCTTGCCGGGGTGGGGGTTGCCGTTGCCATGCCCGCTCTGGATTGGGTCGGGAAGGCGCCAGAGGGCATTTCCAGGCTATTGGTGGGCGAGAGCACCTTTAAGCAACAGATCGAGCGGGTGTCCAGGTCGGCCAAGGAAGTGGAGAAATCGGTTGAGGATCTGTCGGAAGAGGAGGCGGAGAAGCCTACAACTGTTGTGTTGCAGACCGAGTCCTGGCGTAGCCAACTGATGACCAAGGCCCGGAATGGCGTCGCCGGCCTCGCGCTCGCTCTGGCCCTGACGTATTTTTTGCTGGTTGGCGGCGACCGCCTGATTCGGAACCTGGTGAGACAGCTACCCCGCGAACAACGCAAAACGGCGTTGCGTATTACCCACGATTCCCAAAGTCAGATTGCAAAGTATCTCGGGGTGCTCGGGTTAAGCAATCTGGTGGTTGGTGTCACCACCGGGCTGATGTGCTGGGCCGTAGGTCTTCCGGACCCGGCGGTGTGGGGCATCGTGGCAGCACTGGCCCGCTTCATTCCCTATCTGGGGGTAATCCTTACCATCGCGCTGCTGGCGGTGGTCTCGGCGATCAGCCTCGACAAGCTGTGGATGATGGCGATCGCGCCTCTCGGTTACCTGGGACTGACCACGGTCGTTGGTTTCTTCATTGAACCCTGGATCCATGGTTTCCGCATGGCGATCAACCCGGTGGTGATCTTTGTCTCCATCTTTTTCTGGGGCTGGCTTTGGGGGCCGGTGGGTGTGCTGCTGGCGGTGCCGCTGATGACGGTGATTCAGGTGGTCCTCAAGCAGATTCCCCGCCTGCGTCCGGTCTACAGGGTGATCGCCCGCTAGTTCGTTGCGGATACCCGCAACACCCCCTGACACCTCCGGGAATCTAACCTATCCTGACTGAATACCCTAAATTCAGCAGCCAGGGAGGATTGCCCGCCCATGATCCCGAACACCATGAAAGCCATGGTTCTTACCGGTCACGGTGATATCGACAAACTCGAATATCAGGACGTCACCACGCCGAAGCCCGGCGCGGGGCAGGTGCTGGTTCAGGTCACTGCAACGGCGAAGAACAATACCGACCGCAAGGCCCGCGAGGGCCTGTACCCCACCAAGAAAGGCGAAATGACTTCGTTCCAGATGGGCGGTGAGCCGACTCTGCTGTTCCCCAGGATTCAGGGCGCGGATATTGCCGGCAGGGTTGTTGCCGTGGGTGAAGGTGTCGACGAAAGCCGCATCGGTGAGCGGGGCCTACTGGATTTCAACATCTACGCCGATGATCGTCCCGACATCAACCTGACGCCGGACTATTACGGCCACGGCGCCGATGGTGGCTACGCCGAATACGTTGCGTTGCCCGCGGACCAGTTTCACCCTATTCCCAACCCTGAACTGGCGGACGCAGAAGTGGCGGCGATGGGCATGTGTTCCTACCAGACCGCCATGCACATGCTGACCTCCGCCAATGTCAGGGCAGGGGAGCGGGTGCTGGTCACCGGGGCCAGTGGCGGTGTAGGCACCGCACTGATCCAGTTGTGCCGGATCATGGGCGCGATTCCCTACGCACTGAGCCAGCAGGATAAGGCCGATTCACTGCTCACTCTGGGCGCGGAGGCGGTTCTGGATCGATCCGATATGGACACCTTCGTTGATCGGGCCAAAGCTGCGACCGGCGGCAAGCCCTTCGATGCGGTCATGGATCTCGTGGGTGGTGAAATGACCGACGTGTTTATCGACACCATGATCTTCGATATGAATGCCCGCGATACCTACCCGCGCCTGAGCATCGCCGGTGCCAGTGGCGGCAATATCAGCGAGATCCTGTGGACCCGTATCTACCTGTATCAGGTGCAGATATTCGGCGTTTCCCACGGTACCCGGGAGGAAGCGGAGCAACTCATGGCGTGGATTCGCGGCGGACAGCTCAAACCGGTCCTGCACGGTGCTTTCAGGCTCTCGGAACTGCATCAGGCCGAGCGTTACTTTGTGAACCGGGGTAGCAATTATCTCGGCAAGATCGTGATTGTTCCCGACTCTCAGTGGGAAGAGCACGGCAAACCCTGGTCCTTGGAGAGCGCCTGATGAAGCCCGAACTGACGATTCAACTGATGGATACCCATGCCGGCGGCGATGTCAGCCGTATTGTGACCGGCGGCATTGATGCGTTACCCGGCGACACGGTCCGGGCGCAGATGGAATATCTGCGGGACGATGCCGACGGGCTGAGAAAACTGCTATTGGAAGAACCGTACGGCATTCCGGAGATGTCAGTGGACCTGCTGGTCCCGCCATCAGACCCGAAAGCGGTTGCCGGTTATATCATCATGGAAGTGATGGGGTACCCGATTTATTCCGGGTCCAACACCATTTGCACCGCCACGGCGGTACTGGAAAGCGGCATTGTTGCCAAGAAAGAAGGCAGGCAGAGCTTTGTGCTGGAGTCCCCGGCCGGATTGGTCCGGATCGACGCCACCGTAGAAAACGGTGTGGTGGAAGCCATTACCTGCGAGGGGCTGCCCAGCTACATTGACACCTACCAGTCCACTATCGATGTGCCGGCGGTGGGCCGGGTGACTTACAGCGTGGCATACAGCGGAGGCTTCTATGCGCTGGTGGATGCCACGGAACTGGGGTTCGACCTGACCCTGGACGAAGAGCGCAAGCTTGCCAACACCGCGCACGCTATTGTCGAGGCCATTCAGGCGGAGCGGGGGTTCTCCCATTACACCCTCGGTGATGTTGGTCCGCTGCCGTTCCTGCACTTCATGGGGCCGGTGGAACATGTGGCCGAAGGGTACTACCGGTCAAGGTCGGCCACTTACGTGCATCCGGGCGTGATCTGTCGCAGCACCACCGGTACCGGCACCTCTGCTCGTCTGGCGTTGATGAACTACGAAGGGCGTATCAAGCCGGGGGACCGTTTGGAAACGGTATCCCTCCGGGAGACCGGCTTTATCGGCGAGTTCACCGGAGTGAAACAGGAAGGCGAGCATCAGGTGGTGAAAAACAACATCACCGGCAAGAGCTATGTGATCGCCCGATCCGACATCGTGGTGAACTGTGACGACCCCATGGTGGAGTGCGACGGATTGCACCACATACTGACCAGCGGCCACGCCTCCTGATCGTTTCTAAGACGACTCGGGAACCTGATTTTTTGGTCTAAAGTTTACCTTTACGTAAACAAGACCCTGTGTTAAACCTAGAAGTCAGCATTCAACGATAAAAACAACAGGAGTTGAGAATGAGCCTCCCGGAATACACAACGGTTTATAACAATTTTGATGCCGCAGCCCTGGAAGCGGAGATCCTGGATGGACGCCTGGAATCCGGGCTGAACGTATGCCACGAAATCTGCGACAAGTGGGCGGCGGACCCACAAAGAGTGGCGCTTTATTACGAAAAGGATGATGGCGGAGACGGCGTCCTGACCTTTGCGGAGCTGAAAGAAAAATCCGCCCGCTTTGCGAATTACCTGAAGTCACGGGGTATCGGCAAGGGTGACCGGGTGGCTGGTCTGTTGCCACGCAGCCCCGAGTTGCTGGTGGTGATTGCCGGTGCCCTGCGCGCCGGAGCGGTATACCAGCCCTTGTTTACCGCGTTTGGCTCCGGCGCCATCGAGTATCGCCTGGAGCGCGCCGATACAAAACTGGTGGTGACCGATCCGACGAACTATCCCAAGCTGAAGGAAGTTAACCAGTGCCCGCCGGTGCTGTGCCTGGAAGCAGATCAGGCTGGGTCCGAAATACCCGATTTCGACCAGACCTTGGAAGAGCAGTCCCCCGAGTTTGAGCCCGTGATGATCAGCGGCACCGATCCCTTCCTGCAGATGTTCACCTCCGGCACCGTGGGCAAGGCCAAAGGCGTGGCTGTTCCGGCCCGCGCACTGATGGCGTTCTATGTGTACATGAAGTACGCCATCGACCTGCGGGATGACGACGTGTTCTGGAACGTGGCTGACCCGGGCTGGGCCTATGGCCTGTACTACGCAGTGGTCGGACCGCTGTTGATGGGCCACGCCACCCATTTCAACCCGGGTGCTTTTACCCCGGAATCCACCTACGACATGATCCGCAAATACAAGATCACCAACCTGGCGGCTGCGCCCACAGCGTACCGCTTGCTCAAGGCCAATGATCACGTCTTGCCGGAAGGTGAGAACCTCGGGCTCAGAGTTGCCAGCAGCGCCGGTGAACCGCTGAACCCGGAAGTGGTTAACTGGATCAAGAACCGCCATTACTGTCCGGTCAAGGATCACTACGGTCAGACCGAGACCGGCATGACCTGCTGCAACTTCCATGGCCTTGAGCATCCGGTGCGCCAGGGTTCCATGGGCTACTCGTCCCCCGGTCATAAAGTGGTGGCCCTGAACGAGAAGAACGAAGAAGTCGGCGAGGGTGAGATCGGCCAGCTGGCCGTGGATGTGAAAGCGTCCCCCCTGTTCCACTTCGACGGCTACACCTGGGGTGAGAAAGACCCGTTTGTGAACGGCTATTACCTGACCGGCGACATGGTGATCTGCCACGGCGACGGTAGCTTCTCATTCAGCGGCCGCGATGATGACATCATTACCACGGCCGGCTACCGGGTTGGCCCTGCCGATGTGGAGAGCACGTTACTGGAGCACGCCGCGGTTGCCGAGTCCGGTGTGGTTGGTAAACCGGATGAGAAACGCGGATCCATCATCAAGGCCTACGTGGTGATCAAGGGTGGCCAGGAGCCGGCCGACGACCAGGCGCTGAAGGACGAACTTCAGGAGCTGGTTCGCCGCAGGCTTTCAACCCACGCCTATCCCCGTGAGATCGAGTTCGTGGACGAGCTTCCAAAGACGCCCAGCGGCAAGATTCAGCGCTTTGTTCTGCGTAACCGTGCAAAGGACGAATCCGACGCATGATCATTACATTTGAAGAGCTGCAGGCCTTCCTTGATGAGCAGTTTCCGCAGGGGGCCGCTTATGGCTCCCTGCAGAAACTCGGGGACGGCTGGGCCGAGATGAAGCTGGAAGTGGATGAAGAGCACCTGCGCCCGGGCGGAACTGTCTCTGGCCCGGCCATGATGGGGCTGGCGGATGTCACGCTTTATGCTGCACTGCTCAGCAAGATTGGCCTGGTACCGCTGGCGGTGACCACCAATCTCAATATCAACTTCCTGCGCAAACCGGTCGCCCATGCCCCGATATGGGCCCGGGCAACGATGTTGAAAGTAGGGCGCACTATGGGGGTTGGCGAGGTGTTCGTATATTCCGAAGGGGTCGAGGAACCGGTGGCCCATTCCACCATGACCTATTCCATTCCACCCAATCGGTAACGCCATGCAGATTCGTGATATGTCGGTGCCTTTGGGCGATGGTGTGGCGCTTCAGGTCCGGCGAATTCGCCATGAAGCCAGCACTGGCCCAACCCTGGTTTTTTTACACGAGTCTCTCGGCAATATTGCCTTGTGGCGGAAATTTCCGGAGCGCCTGGCCAAGGCGTCAGGGCTGAATGCCCTCATCTATGAACGTCGGGGCTACGGCCTGTCCACGGATGAAGTGCTACCACGACCGTACTCCTATCAGGAGGAAGAGGGCTCTGTCTGGTTACCGCGCCTGCTGGACGCGCTTGAACTACCGGAAGTCATCCTGATTGGCCACAGTGACGGCGGTTCGATAGCACTGATTGCCGCCGGGGCCCTCGGTGATCGGGTGAAAGGGTTAATCACCATGGCGGCCCATACCTGGGCGGATCATCTGACCGTCTCCGGCATCCAGGAGATGCAAACCCGCTATCGGGAAGAAGGGCTGCGCGAGAAATTGCTGCGCCACCACGGCGAACGCACCGATGACATTTTTGATGCCTGGCAAACCGTCTGGCTGGACGAGGGGTTCCAGGATTACATGGATTTCAGCCATTGGCTGGACGCCATCCAGTGCCCGTCTATGATCATTCAGGGAGAGGATGATGAATATGGCGTTCCCGCACAGGTGACAGTGATTGTCGAGGGAATTGGTGATTCGGCCACACCGGTTTTTCTACCGGAAACCGGGCACTCACCGCACCTGGAACACCCTGAGGAGATGGTGCATCTGGTGTGTGAATTCCTGGGCGGGCTGAGCGCTGAAAAATCCACAGATTAATATTGACGTTTACGTATACGTTAACCTAATCTGTGACAATAGTTTTCATGTACAACAATAACAAAAGGTGGGATGTCACCATGAGTGACCAGTTCGTACTTGAGACCCGCGGCCTTGTGAAAGAATTCAAAGGCTTCGTTGCAGTCGACGACGTGAACCTCAAGGTTCAGCGCGGCCATATCCATGCCCTGATCGGGCCAAACGGCGCGGGTAAGACGACCGTCTTCAACCTGTTGACCAAGTTTCTCCCCCCGACACGAGGCACAATCCTGTTCAACGGCAAGGACATCACCGCACTGAAGTCCGCCGCCATCGCCCGCAGGGGCGTGGTCCGTTCCTTCCAGATTTCGGCGGTTTTCCCCCATATGACCGCACTGGAAAACATTCGTGTGGCGTTACAGAGTTTTGAGGGCAACACCTTCCAGTTCTGGAAGTCGGGAGGCAGCCTGAACAAACTGAACGAGCGCTGCATGGAACTGCTGGACTCTGTAGGGCTCACCGAATTCGCCAACACCACCACGGTTGAGCTCGCTTATGGCCGGAAACGTGCCCTGGAGCTGGCCACCACGCTCGCCATGGAGCCGGAGTTGCTGTTGCTCGATGAGCCAACCCAGGGCATGGGCAGCGAAGACGTGGAACGGGTCGTGGAGCTGGTGCGCAAGGCCGCCGAAGGGCGGACGGTGCTGATGGTCGAGCACAACCTCGGGGTGGTCAGCAAGCTGTGTGACCGGATTACCGTTCTGGCCCAGGGGGCCGTGCTGACGGAAGGGGAATATCAGGAAGTCTCCGAGGATCCCCGTGTGCGGGAAGTCTACATGGGGACCGCGAAGAGCACTCAGGAGGCAGTCGAATGAGTCTGGGGTCGGACAAAGAATACGAACAACTCAGAGTTTCCGGGCTTCACGCCTTCTACGGTGAATCCCACGTTCTCCACGGCATCGATTTGGTGGTGCACCGTGGCGAACTGGTTACCCTGTTGGGGCGCAACGGGGCAGGGCGCAGTACAACGCTGAAAGCCATCATGAACATGGTCGGCCGCCGCACCGGCTCGATCATGATCAACGGCAACGAAACCATGAGCTGTCAGCCCCACCATATTGCCAGGTTGGGTGTTGGGTATTGCCCCGAACACCGGGGCATTTTTTCCGCACTCAACGTCCAGGAAAACCTGACCCTGCCCCCTGTGGTACGCAGCGGCGGCATGAGTCTGGAAGAAATCTACAGCATGTTCCCGAACCTGTACGAGCGTCGTTTCAGCCAGGGCACCAAACTGTCCGGCGGTGAGCAGCAGATGCTGGCCATGGCGCGCATCCTAAGGACCGGCGCCAATATGCTGCTGCTGGATGAAATCACCGAGGGCCTGGCCCCGGTGATTGTCGAGAAACTGGGAGAAGTGCTGATCAAGCTCAAGAACAAGGGCTTGACGATTGTCCTGGTGGAACAGAACTTTCATTTCGCCGCACCCCTGGCGGACCGTCACTACGTGATGGAGCACGGCCAGATTGTGGAGGAAATCAGCGCCGACGAGCTTGAGGCCAAGCAGTCGATGCTGGACAACTACCTGGGCGTTTGAAGCCCGGTAGATAAGAGCAAAAAGCAACAACCAACAACCCGATACAACCAACGCAATGACAGTAGCGGAGATACAACAATGACAATTATGAAAAAGCTCCTCACAACAGCGATTGCCTCAGCCATGATGGTAGGGAGCGCCCAGGCCGAAATTTCTGATGAAACCGTGAAAATCGGTTATCTGGCGGATATGTCGGGTACCTACCGTGATCTGGCAGGCCCCAACGGTCTGAAAGCCCTTGAGATGGCGATTGCCGATTTTGGCGGTGAAGTCAACGGCGCCAAGATTGAAGTCGTCAGCGCCGATGACCGGAACAACCCGGATTCCTCATCCAGCACCGTAAGACGCTGGCTTGAGAACGAAGACGTGGATATGGTTGCCGGCCTGGTGGCCTCTTCCGTCACGATCGCAGTGACCAAGCTCCTGCAGGAAAACGACAGCCTGGGGATTGTGTCCGGCTCTGCGGCCTCCAGCATTACCAACGAGCACTGCACCCCGAACCATATCCACTACGTTTACGACACATACCCACTGGCGAACGGCACCGCAAAAGCCGTTGTGCAGGAGGGTGGTAAAGAGTGGTTTATCCTGACGGCGGATTACGCCTTTGGTCACGCCCTGGAAGGGGACGTTACCAAAGTGGTCGAGGAAAATGGTGGTAAGGTGATCAAGACTGCCCGCCATCCATTCCCGACATCGGATTTCTCTTCCTACATCCTGCAGGCACAGTCATCCGGCGCGGATGTGGTCGCTCTGGCGAATGCCGGCTCCGATACCACGAATGCCATCACCACCGCCGGTGAGTTTGGCCTGACCCAGTCCGGTCAGACCCTGGCCGCCCTGTTGCTGTTCCTCACCGACGTACACGCGTTGGGTGTTGAATCAGCTCAGGGAATTCAGCTGACCACTGGCTGGTACTGGGACATGAACGAAGAGACCCGGAAATGGTCCGACCGCTTCATGGAAGAAACCGGCGTACGCCCGACCATGGTGCATGCGGGTATCTACTCCAGCACCGTGCAGTACCTCAACGCAGTGAAGGAAACCGGATCTGACGACGCACAGACCGTGCGCAAGCAAATGATGGCAACCCCCATCAACGATATGTTTGCCACCAACGGCAAGATCCGCGAAGACGGCCGCATGGTGCACGACATGTACCTGGCGGAAGTGAAAACTCCGGAAGAGTCCGAGAACGAGTGGGATCTCTACAAGATTGTCCGCACTATCCCGGGAGACGAGGCATACCGCCCGCTGTCCGAGAGCCAGTGTTCACTCGTATCCAAGAACTGAGGTATTGACCAACGGTTCGCCCCGCAACCCCGGCGGGGCGAACTCTGGAACCTGCAGATTCGCAGACCAGCAACCGGGTTTGCACTGCTTTTGGAGTTTGCAACATGTCCATGATTCTGGGAGTTCCCGTTGCTGTGCTGTTCGGCCAGCTATTGCTCGGGATAATCAACGGTGCGTTCTATGCCCTGTTGAGCCTTGGGCTGGCGGTTATATTCGGCCTGCTCAAAATCATTAACTTTGCCCATGGCGCTATGTATATGCTCGGCGCGATGGTCACGGTCATTATGTTTGATGCCATGGGCATCAACTACTGGGTCGCCCTGTTCCTGGCCCCTGTGGTGGTTGGCTGTTTTGGTATGCTGATTGAGTATTTCCTGCTGCGTCGGATTGCCGGCCAGGACCATATCTACAGCCTGCTGCTCACGTTCGGCGTGGCCCTGATGATCCAGGGCATCCTGACCAATATTTACGGGGTATCCGGCATGCGTTACTCCATGCCGGACATCTTCCAGGGCGGGTTCAAACTGGATTTCATGTTCCTGCCGTATTACCGGGCCTGGGTCATTTTCATGGCACTGCTGGTCTGTTTTGGCACCTGGTTCATGATTGAGAAAACCAAGCTGGGATCCTATCTGAGAGCTGGCACCGAAGACGCCCAGCTGATGCAGGGGTTTGGCATTAACGTGCCTTTACTGGTGAGCCTGACCTACGGTTTTGGCGTCATGATCGCCGCCTTCGCCGGTGTCCTGGCAGCGCCGATCTATTCCGTGAATCCGGGCATGGGGTCGAACATTCTGATCGTGGTGTTTGCGGTGGTTGTCATCGGCGGCATGGGGTCCATAGCGGGCGCCATTATTACCGGCTTGCTGATGGGGGTCATTGAAGGCTTTACCAAGGTTTTCTACCCCGAGTTCTCCTCGGCGGTCATCTTCCTGGTGATGGTTGTTGTGTTGTTGATTCGCCCGTCGGGCCTGTTCGGTAAGGAGGCGTAATCATGGACAACCCTGTCAACCAGAGCGATATCCAGAAGACCGTGCTGCAACAGCAGAAAGCGGATCAACGTCGCAAACACATACTCAACCTGGTGTTGCTGGCCCTACTGCTGGTTGCGCCGGCGGTGATGTATCCAGTCTTCCTGATGAAGATCCTGTGTTTTGCCCTGTTCGCGGTGGCGTTCAACCTGCTGCTGGGCTTCACTGGCTTGCTGTCGTTCGGGCACGCGGCATTCCTGGCGACCGGGAGCTATACCACCGGCTACCTGCTGTCCAACTATTCCGGGTTGACAACGGAAATGGGCATCATCGTGGGCACCGTTGCCGCTACCGTGCTGGGTGTGTTTTTCGCCCTGGTGGCCATACGCCGGCAAGGTATCTATTTTGCGATGATCACCCTGGCACTGGCCCAACTGGTGTACTTCATGTTCGTTCAGGCGCCGTTTACAGGTGGTGAGGACGGCATGCACGGTGTGCCCAGGGGCTACCTGTTCGGGTTTATTGACCTGGAAAATAACCTGGCGATGTACTATTTCGTGCTGGCTGTTTTCCTGGGGGGCTACCTGCTGGTACAGAGGGTTGTCGGGTCGCCTTTCGGTCAGGTTCTCAAGGCCATCAAGCAGAACGAGCCCCGGGCGGTGTCCCTGGGTTATAACGTCAACCAGTACAAGGTGCTGGCGTTTGTCATGTCTGCTGGGCTGGCCGGGTTGGCGGGTTCCGTGAAAACCGTCGTCTTCCAGCTCGCTTCGCTGAATGATGCGCACTGGCATATGTCGGGCGAGGTTATCCTGATGACCCTGCTGGGCGGAACAGGCACGCTTCTGGGGCCGGTCTTTGGCGCCACGTTCGTAGTCAACCTGGAGTACCAGTTGTCCCAGGGCCCGCTGGGGGATTGGGTAGACCCCATCCTGGGGGGCATCTTTGTGCTGACCGTTATCGCCTTCCAGTCGGGCATTGTTGGTGAGATTCAGAAGTTCGTAAAAAAGAATCTTGGATGAGGCGTGCCGCCAGTCCAAGTTTGTGATGGAATCGCATAAGGGCCGCTCATAAGTGCGGCCCTTATGCGTTTAAAGTTCAAAGATTGTTAAATCGTATCAGTATTCTTGACATGTCTAGATGCATTACCTATCAATGAGAGGCGCGTCACAAAAATATTAACAAACGTACATGTTGTTCCCCCGATCCGGAAGGAACTGGTGAGTCAGCAAGGAAGGCAACCCAAAACAAGCAGGAAGAAGGGGTTGTAGGAATGGAAAAAGCTACCGTTGTGCTGGTGGATGCCACGCAGTATGGGGCAGACCCGGCGGTTGTCAGGGTGATTGAGCGGCGCTTCCCGCTGGTCTATGTATCGAAGCAGGACGATCTTGGGGGAGTTTATGCACCCGAAGGGCGCTATATCACCTGTTTTGAGTTCGACTTTCCGGACATACCCAGCCTCTCGATGCTGAGTGAGGCGAAACGAAGCTTTGCCTCAGTACCGATGGTGATGTTTACCGAACAGCACTCAGAGGCCCTGGCCGTTTGGGCCCTGCGAACCCGGGTCTGGGATTACTTTGTAAAGCCGGTTAACGAGGGCACGGTGGTTGAATCCCTCAACCGGTTGGATCGGCTTCTGGCGGAATCCTCGAACCGCGACCGCCGCAACACGATCCATCAGAAGCAGCCCCTGCCCGACGACGCCCGCTTCCAGAAGCACCGCGGTGAGGACAAAGTAGTTGAATCCGCAGCCTCCTACATTGAGCAACACCTGGCCGACAAACTGATGCAGGCGGACATAGCCGATCTGTGCGGCACCAACAGCTATCAGCTGAGCAGGGCGTTCAAGCGGGTGTACGGCATTACCTTCCAGGATTACATCATGCGGCGCCGCATTGAAAAGGCGACCACGTTGTTGCACAACAACAGCGCCACCATCATGGACGTTTGCTGGTCCGTCGGTTTCCATGACGCCTCCCATTTCACCAAGATGTTCTACCGACACACCGGCATGACGCCGACCCAGTATCGCCATAAGTGGCTTACCGCCCGTGGCGAGGCTGCCCTCCCTTTCCAGCTTTCAGTCAGTGACCCGGTCAAACTCTGACCGGGTTTGCAAGATCCTCCTATTTTTTCATCAGAATACTCCTAACGGTTAATCCTGGTCCTTCCTATGATCGTTGGTACAGCGCACGGAATGGTGGCTGTACAACCAAGGAAGCTCGTCTAACGACTGCAGGAGTAACAAAATGAAAAACTTCAAGGAAAAAGTAGTTCAGTTTATTCGTGATGAGGAAGGCCTGGAGCTGTCGGAGTATGCGGTGGCCGGGTCTCTGATTGTTCTTGGAGCAGTGGCTGCGTTTACATTGCTTGGAGAGAACATCAGAGACGGCATCAATTTGATCGCAAGCAAGATTACGACTGCATGATCCACTAGAGCGTGAGTAAGTAGGGCTGCTGCTGTTGCAGTTCTACTTACTCCGTCAAGCACCGGTTTGTAGATATGGATAACTTATTCTTAATTGCACTGATTGTTGGGCTAAGTCTTGCTGTCTTGATAGATGCGACTAAGCGAAGGATCCCAAATTGGCTGACTGTTGGCATTGCTTGTGCCGGGTTGATACTTCAAACCTGGAGTGGGCATGGAAGTGGTTTGGGAACAGGAATAATCGGAATAGCGGTGGGATTACTGTGTTTCCTGCCTCTTCATATCTTTGGTGCCATGGGCGGTGGAGATGTAAAACTCCTTGCTGGTGTTGGCGCCTTTCTCGGTCCGGTGAATGTCTTCTTGGCTGCGCTTATTACAATGATGGTGGGCGGTGTTATTGGGTTAGCTTATATCACGGCGAAGGGCGGTTTGTTAATGATGATTCGCCGCTACCATTCAATGTTGATGTTGATGGTAGCAGGTCAACTCCAGTATATCCCCCCAGCTCCTGGTGAAGCAGCCGGATTACGGTTCCCCTACGCATTAGCAATCGCCTGCGGGACTGTCTTGGCAATCATCTAGCGGTCAAGTCCGCAAGGAATTCAAAAGGAGTGAGCAATGGAAGCCGAACTCATACCCTCTGAAGACTGGGGCGTCGATTACCTGGCAACCAGAATGATTTCCAGGCCGCACACCCTTGAGGATACTGGCCTGGATCACTTCTTCGTGGCGGATCTGTTGCTGAAGCATCTTAACCTGGTCAGCAATCAGACTCTGCAACAGTTATCCCGACATATGGCACTGCCCGGCGCCGTGCTGGAGCCGGTGATAAACCTGCTGCGGCAGGAAGCCAAGGTGGAAAGCCGCAGTGAGAACCTCTCCGGTAAAGGCCTTCGTTATGCCCTCACCGACCGGGGGCGCGCGGTGGCGCTGGATGCGTTATCACGTGACGGATACTGCGGCCCGGCTCCGGTTTTACTGGCGGATTACGGAGCGTTGGTTCGGCGCCAGTCGGTATCCAGATGCGTTGTGACCGAAGAGGATATCCACCGGCTGTTCCGCGATACTGTGGTGGAGGAGCGCCTGTTGGCCCAACTCGGCCCGGCGGTTCATTCCGGTCGCGCCATCTTTATCTACGGTCCGGCTGGCAGTGGCAAGAGCTATATCTCCCGCCAACTGGTCAGGTTGCTTGCCGGTCCGGTCTACGTCCCTTACGCCATCTTGGTGGGCGATACCGTCATCAGCCTGTTTGATCCGGAGTTCCATCATCCGGTTCATGGCGAGGAGCAGGACCCGGTTCACCTCACCAGCGGCCATGATCCCCGATACGTTCTGTGCCATCGCCCTGAGGTCACCACCGGTGGTGAGCTGACTCTGGATATGCTGGACCTGAAGTTCGATGAACAGCGGAAACAGTACCAGGCGCCCATACAGCTCAAGGCCAGCAACGGCATGCTGTTGATTGATGACCTGGGCAGGCAGCGGGTGTCCCATATGGATCTGCTGAACCGCTGGATCGTTCCCATGGAGGAGAAGCGGGACTTCCTGAATCTGAGGGCGGGGCAGCACTTCGCTGTTCCGTTCGACATGCTGTTGATCTTTTCCACCAACCTGAATCCGCTCGAGTTGGCAGACGAAGCCTTCCTGCGCCGGATTGGACACAAAATCGGGTTTAAAACCCTGGAGCCGGAATCGTATCTACGGTTATGGCAACAGGTCTGCCAGGAGATGGCGATCGAAAACGATCCTGAAGTTACCCGGATCATGATGACAGAGCTATACCCGAAGCAGGACAACGTCCTGCTGCCCTGTCACCCCCGGGACCTGCTCGGTCTGGTCAGTGATTACTGCCGGTATCGCGGGTTACCGGCCAGGCTCAGCCGGGAGTCCATCCGATGGGCCTGGCAAAACTACTTCGTACACATGGATAACGTGGGGTGACCGCTATGTTCAAGTCAAGAACTTTACTCATGCTTACTTTTGCACTGCTGATGGGGCTTGGCGCCGCCTACTTGGCCAGGGGCTGGGCCGTGGATCGCTTTGCCTCGCCAGCCACGGATGACGGTGTCCCGGTGGTGGTGGCGGCACTGCAGATTCCTTTCGGTAAGAAGGTGGAAGTCAGTGACCTGAAAGTCACCAATATGCCCAGGTCCATGGTGCCATCCGGCGCCTACCAGGAACCGGAAGCCATCCAGAGCACGGTCGCCATGACCACCATCTACCCGGGTGAAGTGATCCTGAAGGAGAAGGTGGTCGCCTTTGGTGGGGGCAGTGCGCTGTCGGCCGTGATTGAACCCAACAAACGGGCGGTGACTGTCCGGGTGAACGACGTGATCGGCGTGGCGGGCTTCCTGATGCCGGGTAACCGGGTAGACGTTGTGTCTGCCATCCCCAATGGAAACCGCCGCTATCAGTCCCGGACCCTGCTGGAAAACGTCAAGGTACTGGCGGTGGACCAGACCGCATCACCTGAAAAAGACAAGCCGGTGATTGTGCGGGCGGTCACCCTGGAACTGAGCTCGGATGAAGCTGAAGAGCTGATCAAAGCGACTCAGGAAGGGGTAGTGCAGTTGGCCTTGCGGAATCCATTGGACGACACCATGCGTCCGGCGCTTGAGCCGGAGCCGGTAAAAGAGGAAGTCGTGGCGAAAGCGCCGCCGGCGCCGAAACCTGCGCCACGGCGAGTGGTTGCCACTTCATCCAGTGTCACGATCATTCGTGGCACGGAAGTCAGCACGTCGAAGGTATCCATGTAATTGAATTTGTGGTGTGGCGGTTGCCAGTGGATTGTGGCAGCCGGACAGGAAGTAAAACAGGGGAGAGTGACCATGATAATAAAGGTGCGGAATTTATCGCTGGAAGGCTATCTGATCAGCCTGGCTTTGATGTGCGTACTGGTGTTTCCGGTGGGGGCCCGCGCTCAGGTCATGCTCGCGAGCGGGATGGACAGGCAGGTTGTGGAAGTGGCCCTGAACCAGTCCCAGATTCTCTACCTGGAGCAGCCGGTAGCAAAGATCTCCGTTGGCAACCCGGAAATCGCCGATATCCTGATTCTGCGCTCGCGGCAACTCTACGTCGTGGGCAAGAAGCTGGGGACAACCAACGTGACCCTGTGGGATAACGACAATCAGGTGGTCAGCGCCGTTGGCATTGAAGTCGGTCATGACCTGGAAAGTCTGAAATCGAAGCTTCATCAGATCCTGCCGGATGAGGAGATCGAGGTACGGTCGTCGCAGGAGGCCATCATCCTGAGCGGTGAGGTAAGCAGTACCGCCCGCATGATGGCGGCACTTGATCTCGCCGGCAGTTATCAGGGCGGTGAAGAAGGCAAAGTGCTCAATATGATGCAGGTGGGTGGAGCGCAGCAGGTCATGCTGGAGGTTCAGGTGGCCGAAGTTTCAAGGGATTTCCTCAAGCGCATTGGCGCCAAGTTTGAGGCGGTCAATGCGAACTCCCTCCTGACGATTGGCGCCGGTAACAACGGAACGGCGCTGGCGCCCTCCGGAGCGTTTCTCACCGGAGGCGGGTTTGACACCATATCGGGGGGTGTGCCCACTACCCAGATCCTGCGCGAACCCATGACGTTCGAGACCACTGGCCTGTTCGCCAGCTTCCTGGATGGGGATACCCTGTTTGACCTGGTGATCGACGCCGCTCAGGAGAATAACCTGGCAAAGGTTCTGGCTGAACCCACATTGACCACTCTGACAGGTCAGGAAGCCACCTTCCACGCCGGGGGCGAGTTCCCGATTCCCGTCGGCAGCGGTCGCGATGACGGTATCGAAATCGAGTTCAAGGAGTTTGGGGTCAGTCTGGGTTTCCTGCCCACGGTGCTGGATTCCAACATGATCAGCCTCAAGCTCAACATCAAGGTCAGTGAGCTGAGCAATCAGAATTCGATCACCCTTGATGTACCGAATACCTCTGCCACTTTCTTCGTCAATGCACTTACCAGCCGCAGCGCATCGTCCACCGTGGAGCTGGCTAATGGCCAGACCATCGGGGTAGCCGGCCTGATCAATGAAAGCCTGCGGGAGCGGGTGGACAAGTTCCCCGGTCTGGGTGACCTGCCAGTGCTGGGCAACCTGTTCCGCAGTCAGGAATTCGTCAAGGGTAAAACCGAACTGGTGATTCTGGTCACACCGCACTTCGCCAAGCCAGTGGATCGTGATCGGTTTACCTTGCCGACGGATTATTTTGTGGAGCCGTCCGATCTCGAGTTTTACCTGTTGGGATACACCGAAGGCCGGCATGAGCCCGGTACCGGTGCCAAGTCGACTCAGCAGGGAAGTGTGAAGGGACAATTCGGTCATGAACTCTGAGGTGGAAGCCATGGAAGCTTACAAGCGCAATTGGAAAACAGTAGTGGCAGGGCTGGCAGCAGGCTTGCTGATGGTCGGATGTGCCTCACCCAGTTCCGAGGACCAGTTCGGTAACTCGGTGCGCCAGATGATCTCGGCCCAGAAGTACGTTTCGCCGGATCAGCAAACGCGGGAGTTACCGGTGCTGGATGGTCGTAAAGCGGAAGCCGGATACAACAGTTATCGCAAGGATACCGGCAACCCCACGCGACTGAATCCTGATATGAGCGGCGGTGTTGGTCTTGGGCTCCAGCGCTGATTCCAGCGCTGGACAGGAGGGTGAGTCATGGTACTGGTAAACGGGGTCAGGCATTTACAACAAGGTGCTATTTTGCCGCTGGCAGCTATTTCCCTGGTGGCTATTCTCGGGATGGCCGCCCTCGCGCTGGATATCAGCAATGCTCACCTGGAAAAGACGCGACTCCAGAATGCTCTGGACGCCGCTGCGCTCAGTGCAGCGAAGGTGCTTGATCAAACTGGTAACACGGCATTAGCCGACAGTGCGGGCCATACCACCTTTGCGGCCAATGTGGCCGCGCCAGGAAACGCCGGGCTGGGGGCAGCTTCCAGCAATGGCGATCTCAGCCTGGTGCTCGAATTCTCCTCCACGCTGAATCCGTTTGTCGCCGGTACCACACCCGCGCACTACGTCAGGGCAGGTGTGGCCAACTATGACGTCGGAGAATGGTTTGCTCCGGTGCTCGGGATTGATGAGCTGGCGGTCGCCGGTACTGCGGTTGCCGGCCCAAGCCCGGCGCTGCAAAAAGCCTGCAATGTTGTGCCGATGATGGCCTGCGGAACTCCGCAGGAAGAAAGCCCCCCTGGCACTACCTTTGGTTATTCGCGGGGGGAGGTGGAACAGCTGAAAATCGGTTCAGGCACCACTTCAGAGGTGGGTAACGGCAACTTCTACCTGATTCGGCTTGATGGTAGCAGCGGTGGCGCCGATGTGCGGGAAGCCGCAGCCGGAAAGTTCGACGCCTGTCTTTCCACGGGTGGTGACGGTGATATCGAAACAGAGCCAGGTAATACCGTCGGTCCGTTTGCTCAGGGTATCAACACCCGCCTGGGTATCTATAACGGCCCGGTGAACTCGAACGATTACCCGCCCGACTGGTTTACCAACCATGAAACCTACACGGAAGACGATTACAACAACCAGACAATGCCCGCCTACGACCTGAACTGGTATGAATCGCAATACGAGAGCGTTGTTCCGGACCAGCCGCCTAGCGGTGCGCCCGGCCGGCGAATCCTGACCATGCCGGTCGGTAACTGTGACGGACTGGCCAACGGGCAGGATTCGGTGGAGTTATTGGGCTTCAGCTGTTTTTACATGGTGGACCGGATGAAACAGGCAGGGCAGGCCGTGTTCTACGGCCAGTTCAAGGACGATTGTGGCGGCAGTGGAACGCCGGGGCCGAACCCCGGCACCGGACTTGGTCCCCACATTATCCAGCTCTACAAGGATCCCGATAGCTTCGATAGCTGAGCGGTATTGGCGAAACAAGGAGTGAAGTCATGAACGCATATCCCGGGACAGGGAAACGACAACAGGGCATCGCCGTACTGGAATTTATGCTGACGGCGCCGCTACTGCTGTTGGTGGTCTTTGCTGTGAGCGAGCTGGGCTGGGCATTCCATCAATATCATACCATGACCCGTGCAACCCAGGATGGCGCCCGTCACGTCGCGTCCCATGCCATGGTCGGCAGTGTGGGGGTGATCTTCCTCGATAGCGCCCTGGTTCAACAAACAAGCAACCTGGTGGTGTTTGGGAATACTTTGGGCGCCGGTGAGCCCCTTCTTCCCGGCTGGTCGACTGGCGATGTCATTGTGTCCAGCCCGGACGCCACTCACGTTGAGGTCCGGGCCATATACAACTACGTGCCGATCGTCGGAAGAATCCCCGCGTTCTACGGCGGGGATCCCATCGACGTGGCCTTTGAAATGAACGGCACTGTGCAGATGAGGGCGCTATGAACATCAGATCGCAGTCCGGTTTGCATACCGTGGAGTTCGCACTGGTCGGGGCCATGTTCTTCATCCTGCTGTTTGCCGCCATTGAGTTCGGCCGCCTGATGTTTGTGTGGAACACGCTGGATGAAACCAGCCGCCGGGCGGCCCGGGTTGCTGTTGTCTGTCCCGTTGAGCACAGCGCCATTCGGCGGGTAGCAATGTTTGCTGAGCCGGGATCCTCCGGCAACAGTCCGGTGCTGCGGGATCTTTCAGAAGACCTCATTAACCTCGATTACCTCACTGTTACAGGCGGTGTGATGGCGGATCCGGAGGCGAACTATCTGGATATCGCGTTTGTAAGAAGTGAAGTCAGTGGTTTTCAACATCAGCTGATTATTCCGTTCTTTTTCCAGCAATTTGAATTGCCACCGTTTATTACCGTACTACCCAGGGAAAGCCTGGGGGTATCGCCGGAAGGTACCGGCTGTTTCGGATCGATCAGTTGAGCGAGCAGGGAAGGGTAAAGCCATGAAAGCACCGATGACGGTTTTGATAGCAGGGCGCAACGCCCGTGAATTGGAAGAGCTTGAGCAGATGCTTGCCAACCAGTCAGGCCTGTCCGTAAGCACACGTTTGATTACCAACGGGCACTCGGACCCGCTCCACAATGTTGTGGATTTGCCCGACGCCCTGGTGTTCTGCACCACGGTGGCCTGGGAAGACGAGTTGAAATCCCTTGATGAACGCCCTGCGCAGGGGCGTGTGCCGACGTTGGTCACTGGCCCGGAAAATACCACCGTCATGCGCACCTCCATGAGGGTGGGAGCACGGGACTACTTCACGTTCCCGGTGCAAAAACAGGAATTGTTGGAAGCATTGTGGCGCGTCGCCCGGGAGCTGCAACCGGCCAACGAACAGGCCGGCGGCCTGTTTGCGGTCATCAATGCCAAGGGGGGATCCGGTGCCAGCACTCTTGCAGCGGCGCTGGCCCACAGCCTGGCAGACAGAATTGAGGACCGGGTCGCGCTGCTGGACATGGACCTGCAATTTGGTCATCTGGCCTCTGGGTTCGATATGCAGGAAAGCGGCAGCCTGATTGACGCCATCCTGCGGGCCGACAACATGGATCTGCTGGCGCTTGAAGGGCACATGATGAAACACAAGAGCGGTCTGCATCTCCTGGGGAACAGCTCGGATCAGTTGGTAGTGCCCGGGGACATCGATGAGAGCCAGCTCCAGAAACTGATGATGTTACTGCGCTCGGGGTACGACCACACGGTGGTAGACCTGCCAAGACAGATTGATGGTGTCACCGGCGCCCTGTTGGAGTCCGCCGACCGTGTGCTGCTGGTCATGCAGCAGACCATCGCTCACATTCAGGATGCCCGCCGGTTGCTCCACTACCTCACCCGCTATCTGGGCGTGCCCGAGGAGCGGATTGGTGTGGTGGTGAACCGCTGGAACAAGCGCCTGGCGCTGACCACCTCGGACATCGAGAAAGCCTTGGGCGTCAACGATCTGACCTGTATTCCCAATGATTACGCCAGGGTTGCGGAAAGCGCGAACCTGGGGGTGCCGTTACTGGAGGCTGCGCCATCATCACTGGTGAGTCGCAGCATGGTACAGATGGCGGAATCCCTGAGTGGCAAGAAAGTGGTACCACAGTCCGGCCTAGGTCGGGTCTGGCGGAAACTGGCAGGAGCCTGAGGAGGGCGTTATGGAACTGGGCAGAATGAATGACATCGACAAGGGCGAGCTAGAGCCCCCTCTGGTCCACCCAGGCAATGGCAAGGACACAGCCCGACGTGCGGAAGAGGAGCAGGAACGGGCCTGGAAACAGAAAATTCACCAGAAGCTGATGAAGGTGCTGGATCTCTCCCTTCTGGGGACTCTCGGGCGGGAAGAGGCCGAGCGCCAGTTGCGGGATATTGGCCAAAGGCTGATGGCGGAGGAATCCATTCCCCTGTCTCTGGCTGCCCGCGAGCGCATTCTCCGACAGATCAAGGATGACATCCTCGGCTTTGGCCCGCTGGAGCCCTTGCTGGCTGACATGTCCATCTCGGATATTCTGGTCAACGGCTATAACTGCGTCTATGTGGAGCGCAACGGCAAGCTGGAGAGGGAAGGTGTCAGCTTCCACAGCGACACTCACCTGCTGAACATTATTGATCGCATTGTTTCCAGTGTTGGTCGCCGTATTGATGAGTCCTCACCTATGGTGGACGCCCGTCTCAAGGATGGCTCCAGGGTGAATGCCATTATTCCGCCTCTGGCCGTGGATGGCCCATTACTGTCGATTCGTCGTTTTTCCATTGGCCACTTGTCCATGGAGTCGTTGATGGAGAAGGGCACACTGACACCGGCCATCGCCAGCCTGCTGGAAGGCATTGTCCGTGGCCGGCTGAACGTGCTGATTTCCGGTGGTACCGGTTCCGGCAAGACCACCCTGCTGAACGTGATGTCCGGATTTGTGCCCCACGACGAACGGATCGTCACCATTGAGGATTCCGCAGAACTGCAACTGCAGCAGCCCCATGTGGCGAGACTGGAAACCCGCCCGCCGAACATTGAGAGCAAGGGCGAAGTCACACAGCGGGACCTGGTCCGTAACAGTTTGCGGATGCGCCCGGACCGCATCATCGTCGGCGAGGTGCGGGGAACGGAAGCGCTGGATATGTTGCAGGCAATGAATACCGGCCACGACGGGTCCATGACCACCCTTCACGCCAACGCCCCACGGGATGCACTGACCCGGATTGAGAACATGGTGTCCATGACGGGAACCACCATGCCGGTCAAGGCCATTCGTTCCCAGGTGGCCTCAGCCATTGATGTCGTTGTTCAGGTCGAGCGTCAGGAGGACGGTACCCGCCGACTGGTGAGCGTGCAGGAAATCAACGGTATGGAAGGTGATGTGATCACCATGTCGGAAATATTCACCTTCCGCCGTCGTGGTCGCGATGAGCATGGTCGGGTAATGGGCAGTTACCTGGCAACGGGCATTGTTCCCCGTTTCCAGGAACATCTGCACCAGCGAGGCATTGTGTTGCCGCTGTCACTCTATGATCCGGAATTCGGGAGCTGAGCCATGGATGTGTTGGGAGACAAACTCTGGATTTTTATTGCATTGGTCTTCGTGGCCGTATTCCTGCTGTCGCAAGGACTGGTGATTCCGGTATTCGGAGAGAGCCGCGGTGCCCGGAAACGGCTGGGCCAGCGAATGAGACAGATTAGCGAATCGGACGGGGCAGCGGAGCGGGTATCCCTGGTGCGGGAGCAATACCTGCGGGACTTGTCGCCGCTCGAGAAGCGGCTGGAATCCATGGCTTTGCTGCAGCCGTTGGTCACACTGATCGCCCAGAGCGGATACCGTACCCGGGCTTACCGGGTGTTGTTGATGGCAATGCTGCTGGCTGCGTTGGCCGGATTCGTGAGTTATTCGCTGACTGGTATCTGGTGGGCTCCCCTGGCCCTGTCGCCACTCGGGGCCGCTACTCCCTTCCTCTACTTGCGCAGGAAGCGTAGTCAACGTATTGCAAAAATTGAGGAGCAATTACCCGACGTGGTGGACGTGATTATCCGTGCCCTGCGGGCGGGTCATCCGTTTATTGAAGCGATTCGTCTGGTTTCCACTGAAATGCCGAGCCCGGTGAAGGAGGAGTTCCAGGCTACTTTTAACGAGATCAATTATGGAGGCGATGTACGCTTGGCTATGTTTGGTTTGTTACAGCGGGTGCCCAGTGTACTGATCATGGCCTTGATCACTGCTGTGTTGGTGCAACGGGAATCTGGCGGCAACCTGGCGGAGGTACTTGAGAAGATTGCTTCAGTTATTCGTGGCCGATTCCGCTTTCAGCGCAGGGTTCGGACTCTTTCCGCGGAGGGACGGATCTCTGCCTGGGTGCTCACTATGACACCGTTTGTGCTTTTTTTGATGATCATGCTGGTGAATCCGGGTTATATGCCCATGCTCACAGAAAGTACACGGGGTGACGACATTATCCTGATCGCTCTGTTACTGATCGTGCTTGGCGTTTTCTGGATCAAGAAGATCCTCAATATCAAGGTGTAGGAGAAATAAGCCATGGACTACATGATCGGATTGCTCGATAGCCTTCTTCAGGATCGGCAAATGGCGCAACTGGCCTTCGTGATGCTAATGGCCGTTGCTGTTTTTTGTCTGGCTCTTGCAGGCATGTTCCTGATGTCCACCCTGTTCCATCCGGTGCGAAGTCGATTGCATAACGTTGTAGCGCCAGAGGCCGCGGAGGTTGCAAAAGAAAGTCCCTTTACACCCTTTTTCAGATCCATCGCGCCTCATTTTCTGCCCAAGAAAGAAAAGGAGCGTAACAGGACCCAGGAGCGCTTGATCCATGCTGGCTTTCGCAATGACAACGCCTTGGCCAACTTTTACGCCGTAAAGACCCTGCTCATTATAGGTCTGCCGCTGGCGGTGTTTTTCGGCTTACGCTGGGTGCCAGGCCTGACCAACCTGGAAGTTTTGCAGGCGGCGGCTGGTGCGATGCTGGTGGGGGCTATCGGACCGAATTATGTGCTGGGCAAGATGATCGAACGGCGCAAGCGCAAACTGTATAACGGGTTCCCGGATGCTCTTGACCTGTTGGTGGTATGCACCGAAGCGGGATATGGCCTGAAACCGGCCATACAGCGGGTAGCCGATGAACTGGCGGTTGGGCACCCGGAGTTGGCCGAGGAGCTGGCTCTGGTAAACAGTGAGATGCGCGCCGGTGTCGATCGGGTTGATGCGCTCAAGAACCTGGCCGATCGCACCGGGCTGGAGGAAATTGGTGGGCTCGTGGCTCTACTCAGCCAGAGCCTGAGGTTTGGCACCAGCACTGCGGAATCGCTGCGGATCTATTCCGAGGAGTTTCGTGACAAGCGTATGCAAAAGGCAGAGGAAACCGCGGCCACCATCTCCACAAAAATGGTGTTTCCACTGGTGTTGTGCATGTTCCCTGCTTTTTTTGTCGTGGCTATAGGCCCTGCTGTCGTTGGGTTGCTGGACCACTTTCAGGCCTGGTGACAAACACAATAATAATCCGAGGATTGACCATGATGGAACATCAGCAAACTAAAGGAACGCACAAGGATGATCAGGCCACTGACCGGCATGGTATGAGGATGCTGGTGCAGGCGGGCATTGTCATCATTGCACTGGTTCTTGGCGGCTGTGCCAGTAGCCCAGCGGTCAAATCCGGTAATAGCTACAAGCAACTCTACGAAGGCACATCGGAGCTCACTTTCTCCACGCTGATGCCCGTGGAATCGGCAGAGGAGGCTATTGCAAGGGGCGACGCGGCATACCGGCAAGGCAATGTGGATGAGGCGGTGTTTGAATACATCCGCTCTCTGGAGCTGGATCCGGACAACGCCGATACCTTCTATAAAATCGGAGTGATCAACCTTCACAAGGAGGCCAATGGCAAGGCTGGCTCTGCTTTTCGTCTCGCTCTTGAAAAAGACGCCACTCACCCTGGTGCTCTTGAGGGGCTGGGGCTGATGCTGATGAAACAGCGAGAGTACGAACAGGCCCGGTCGATGCTGGAAAAGGCAATTGAAGCCGACAGCAATCGGTGGCAGGCGCTTAACGGACTAGGCATCATGGCGGACCTGAGGGGTGATTTTGCCGATGCCAGGAGCTACTACGACAGGGCCCTGGTGATCTCTCCCCGGAATGCCAAGCTTCACAATAACCTGGGCTATTCCTACTACCTGATCGGCCACTGGAGCCGGGCGGAGAATCAGTACCAGACCGCGCTGAATCTCGAACCCAGGCACGAACGCACATGGCGAAACCTGGGCCAGTTATACACACGACTACAGCGCTACGACGAAGCTCTGGACGCGCTCGCCAAAGTGATGGACGAAGCCGATGCCTGGAACACCATGGGCTATATCCGCATGGCGGAGGGAGACTATCCACAGGCCGAGACGTTTTTTCAGAAAGCAGCCAAGGCATCCCCCAGTTACCACGTCACGTCCAATGAAAACCTGGCGCAGGTACGACGTTTGATCGCGAAGGAAGGGAACTGACTCGCAAGGGTAACAGGCAGGGCCGGTGAATGGCCCTGCCTGCAGAACCATTGAGTGATTACTTCGCGGTGATGGTCTTCATCACCAGCTTGCCATCTTTCTTGACCGGGCCGTCTTCCTTGGCGCCCAGCGTGTATTCGAAGATGCCGGTTTTCATGCCGCCGTCCTCGGCGTGAAGCATCAGCATCAGCATATCGCCAGATGCGACTTCTTCAGTAAGAATCGCGGTTACGTCCTTGTTTTTGCCCATTTTGAGAGGTGCGTGTCCAACAACAGGGCCTGGCTTCATGCTCTCATCGGTACGATGAACCACCAGCCAGCCGTTCTTCTCGGCTACGACTTTCTTGGCGGTAACCGTGCCGTCAGAGACGGATTGATCGTCGCCCCAGACACCAACCTTGGCGTGATCATCAGCCAGTGCGCTCCCGGACATCAGGACACCAGACATAAACGTAGCTGCCAAAAATGCGCCTGTCTTGAAGTGCTTCTTCATCTTGTTCTCCTCGTCATCGGGTTATTTCCCACCACTTCCACTGTTTATTGGGTGGGCGTACCGAGTGATACGGGGAAAGTTCCGGCAAAGATGCATCCGGGTTAAAATTTCTGGTGGCGTGATCAGAGCCAGGCCGGGGTATCAGGCGGTTTCCGACTTCACCTGCTCAGCCAATACATCGTCCAGTTCATTGCTGCCATTGGCTGTTGTCATTTGGAACGTCTCATGCAACCGGGCCACCAGTGCATCCACCCGCCGCTTCGCTTCGGCAACGGAAGCGGCCAGCGCATCACCGCCTTCCTCCTGATTCTCGATGGCAACACTGTGAATGTTGGTGATGCCGATGAATTCGAGCACTGTGGTCAGGCTTGGCTCAAGGTGATTCATATGTGCCAGTTCGCCTCCGGGTTCGAACCCCGTGCCACCGCGGGACGAGAGAATAACCGCATGGCGGGGGCGGTCTGCGAGAAGCGGTGTGAACGGGTCCTCGGGTGTTGAGGGGTCATACGCCACGGTCCGGTCCATGCGAACCACCTGATCAACCCAGGCCTTGAGGGCTGCCGGCATACCGAAGTTATACAGCGGGGCGCCGATGACCAGGACATCCGCTGCGATCAGCTCATCAATCAGCCGGTCACTTTCCGCCAGTGTGTCGGCCATCCAGGACTCCTGCTGCTCTGCTGCCGTGAAGGCGGCCTGTATCCAGGGTTGATCGATGAAGGAGGGCGGTGTGCCGCCGACATCCCGGTAGGTGACGGTGTCTCGGGGGCGTCGGGACTGCCACCGTTCGACGAACCGATGGGTGAGGTTGCGGCTGTGGGAACCGTGTTCATGGGTGCCGGCGCGGCCGGGACGGGCGGAGGCATCGAGTTGCAGGATGTGAGTCATGTCGGGCTCCATTCGGTTGTGAGAAAATTCATCTGTTATTGACAGCGAATTAAGCCTAAATCCATACTCTAGGGCTCACAAACGATCATTTCTTGCTCATACAGCTGAGGTAAATTCATCCATGAGCCCCCGCCGTCTGCCGTCGCTTTCTGCCCTGCGAGCCTTCGAGGCTGCCGCCCGCCATGAGAGCGCGAAGCAGGCCGCACAGGAACTATCTGTAACCGCAACGGCTATCAGTCATCAGATTCGTGGGCTTGAGGAAACGCTCGGTTTGCCCCTGTTTGTTCGCAAGCCGCGACAACTGGTGCTGACGCCTCGGGGGCGGGAGTTGCAGGAGGTACTGGGGGCTGCTTTCGACAACATCGGCAGCGCCATCGAGCGTCTGAAAGCAGTGCCATCACGCCAGGCGGTCACCCTCTCGACCACACCGGCGGTCGCGGTGCGCTGGCTGTTGTCCTGGGTGTGTATGTTGCGGGACACCCATCCGGATATCGATCTGCGTATCCACGCCTCACACGAAGCGGTGGCTCTGGACGGGGTGACGGCGGATCTCGCTATTCGCTACGGGGATGGTCATTGGCCAGGTCTGGTCGCTGAAAAACTGTTTGATAACACGTTCATACCAGCCTGCAGCCCTCATCTTGGACTGACCAGGGCGGAGGACCTGCCAAACCATCCGCTGATTCACTTTCGGCCCCAGCAGGCGTTGATAACACCATTGGATTGGGCAGGCTGGCAGAAGCAGGTGGGGATACCGGGGCTGGATGTCAGTGCCGGGTTGGTGTTTTCCGATGAGACCCACGCCATTTCCGCCGCCTTAGGTGGCCAGGGGGTGGCGTTGATGAGTCGGCCATTGATTGAGGATGAGTTGGCCGAAGGGCGTCTGGTGCAGCCCTTCGGCCCTGAATTGGAAGGTAAACCCTTCTATCTGGTTTACCCGGAAAGTCGTCGGCAGGACCCGACGATACTGGCCATCCGCGACTGGGTACGGAACGTACCAGGCGGTATGTGCACAGTATCGCCAGCGTCAGCTCTCTGACTTTCAGGCCATGGCAACGTTCATCTGTTCGGCCAGTGCATCGTCCAGTTCATTGGCACGTTTGGCTGCCGGCCTGCTTTCCGTACGTTTGATGTAGTCCTGGAAAACCTCGTTCGGCGGGATGTTCTTCTGCATCGTTTCCCACCAGAGGTAACTGCTGACCAGCACATCCGCTGCGGTGAACTGATCGCCGCAGATGTATGGCGTCTGGCCCAGTACTTTCTCCAGGGTATTAATGCTGTCTTCCACGCGGCCGCAGCCGACGGCCTGCACGTTGCTGCTATCGATTTTCCAGCCATAGGCCAGTGCACTGGTGGCCATCTCAAAAGGGCCCGCCATGAAGAACAGCCAGCGGTAGTAGGCGCCGCGTTCGGGGGACTGTGGCGGTGGCGCCAGCTGCTTGTCCGGAAACTGGTCTGCCAGGTAGGCGCAGATCGCCGCCACTTCGGTCACAATGGTGTTGCCGTGTTTGATGGCCGGCACCTTGCCCATGGGGTTAATGGCCAGGTACTCCGGGGTTTTCATGTCCGCCCCGAATTCCATGGTCTCAACCGAGTAGGGAACGCCGACTTCTTCCAGCATCCACCGCACAACGCGCCCGCGAGACATAGGATGGGTGTAAAACGTGAGTTCTGACATGCCGATCTCCATTTCCAGTCAGGGTTTCAAGTAGTGTTCAGAGGTTCCTTAAGTACTGCGAGATCAGATTAGTTTGTAAATAGGTGAGAATCTGTCCTAAATAAGCAGGACAATGCAATTATTTATTCAAATCATCGGAAAACGACGCCAGGAGGAAGGCGATTATGTCTGGTCCTACAACCCGCGTGCTTACCGTGCTGGAATTGTTGCAGACGCACGGCCAGATTGGCGGCGCAGAGCTGGCGGAACGTCTGGGCGTGGACCGGAGGACGATCCGGCGCTACATCGCGGTGCTGGAGGAACTGGGCATCCCGGTAATGACAGAGCAGGGGCGTTATGGCGGTTACCGGTTGGTGGCGGGCTTCAAGTTGCCACCGATGATGTTCACTGAAGAAGAAACCCTGGCGGTATCCCTGGGGCTGTTGGCGGCTCGGCAACTTGGGCTGGCGGATGCAGCGCCGGCCATTGCCAGTGTGCAGGCGAAACTGGAACGGGTGATGCCGGCCAACCTGAAAAAGCGGGTGCGCGGTGTCAGCGATACCACCCGGGTGATCCTGCCCCGGGGTGAACCCAGCCTGGACGATCGCGCCCTGCAAACGCTGACGGCTGCCACGGAAGCGGCGCGGACCGTGGGGTTTACCTATCATTCCCCAGAGCGTGGCGGGCATTCTCCAGAGCGTGGCGGGATGGACCGCAGGGTGGATCCCTACGGCCTGGTGTTTCGCCAGGGGCGCTGGTACCTCACCGGCTTTTGCCATCTGAGGGAAGCCATGCGGTCGTTCAGGCTGGACCGCATCAGCGGCGTTCACCTGTTGCCTGGCACCTTCCGGCGGCCGCCGAACTTTGACGCGGCGGAGTTCCTGAGCGAGAGCTTCCTGTCCTGGGGCCGAACCCATGAGGTGTCACTGTTGCTGCACACAGACCGCGAATCCGCCGCTGCCGTGTTTGAATTCCATTCATCCTGTGCGGATGGATTCGAACAGCGTGAGGACGGGCTACTGCTGACCACCCGAACCGACAGTTTCGAGTGGTTTGCCTGGTGGCTGGCGCAGCTCCCGTTCCGGTTTACCATCCTGAAGCCAGAGGGGCTCAGGGATGCCTTGCGGGCGCACGCCATGCGGTTGCTGGAATGTTAATTCTCCTTTTCCTCGTTTTCGTCATCAGCGGGGAGGTTTTTTTTGCCGGAAAAATCGGTGCTGGCAAAGACCTCTGACAGGATAGCTTGCTCAATGTAACTGCGCTGCCCGGATTTGGCGGGTAGCCTGACGGTGAGGTGGATTTCACTGGCCACCGGGGCCTGGATGGTTACCCTTGGGTCCACGGACGGCACTTCCAGGCCCCGCAAAACGCCAACCTTGTTCATGTGTTTGCGTACCGACTCAAGATAGGGCGCGCAATGACGATTGGCGGCCTCCAGCAGGGCGGTTTGGGCGGTATGCCAGTCGTCCTCCCGTTTAAAGGGCACGGTGAAGATATGGAAATCCCAATGGTCGGTAAAACTCTCGTTGATGACCGGTTCAGATACGAACAACGCGTTGGGTATTACGATCATCCGCCCGGTGCGCTGGTGACCGGTCTTGCCGGGACCAACCTCGAGAATCGTGGTTGCCAGGAGGGTCTGGTCGATGACATCACCGCGAAAATCCTTCACTTGTATACGGTCTCCCAGATTGAAAGAGCCGGCGCCGCTCTTCAGGATCGCGCCGGAAAAACACAGGATCAACTCCTTGGTAGCGACCACAAAGGCGACGGCGATGGCGACGATGGACAGGGCCAGGGATCGGATCTGGTCACCCCAGATCAACGCCAGGCCCAGTATCCCCAAGAGCAGGAAGCCGTTGCGGGAGCTCACCAGCAACCGACCCCGCAACTCGGATGACACAACGTTTCGCCGTATAAAGCGGGCAGTCAGATTCCGCAGGAGGATGATAGCGAACACCAGCAGCCCGGTGCTGACCAACAGCCTCAACATGGAGTCCGGAAACGAAAAATTTTCAGGCACCCAGGCCAAACTTTCGAGCATGCTTAAGCCCCGTTACTTATCAATATGATAGTTCATTGTCGGGGGAAAGCGGGGATGTCACAAGCCGAAAGTTTGACGCCTGGTTGCCAGTTGCGGTCAGCCCCACACGGGTGCTCTGAGGCATCAGCCCCGACGCGCCGCCTCAATGGTCGCTATGTCGATCTTCCCCATCTGCATCATGGCATCGAACGCACGCTTGGCTGCAGCGCGATCAGGGTCGGCTATTGCTTCCGTCAAAGCCAGCGGCGTGATCTGCCAGGACAGGCCCCATTTGTCTCTGCACCAGCCGCATGCGCTCTCTTCGCCGCCGTTGCCAACAATCGCGTTCCAGTAACGATCCGTTTCCTCCTGATCATAGGTGGCAACCTGAAACGAGAACGCTTCACTGTGCTTGAAGGCTGGACCGCCATTGAGCCCCAGGCAGGGAATGCCAAGGACAGTGAACTCTACCGTCAGCACATCGCCCTCAGAGCCGGCTGGATAGTCCCCCGGGGCGCGAAGGACGGCGCCAACCGATGAATCGGGGAAGGTCGCCGCGTAAAACTGTGCTGCCTCTTCGGCATCGCCGTTGAACCAAAGGCAAATGGTATTCTTTGCGTGCTCCATCATGCTAATCCTCCTTCATTGACGTTTGCGTGGGCCTCCAGCGCCGGAACTTTCGCCGCAGGGTTGAGAGAAAGAAAGTCTTGTTGGTGGTGTTCCGTATAATTTCAGCATGTCCAGCTCCTCCGATGTGCAGACGTCGTATTTCTGTGGACTCATGAATGAGTCGCACCGGAGCATGTGAAATCGACGCCGAATCAAAATTTGTTCTCGTGGGCGGTGGCGATGGGCTCCACTTGGTCCGGCGCTACTCCGATTACTCCAACACAGGGCGTGCGTTAACCGCTTGCACGGGGCGATTGTTGGGATGCTGCATCACCTGCAGGAATCGATCAATTTGTTCCTTGGAGGCTGAAATTGGCTGCTTCATCACCAGCCAACGCACGCCCTCGGAGCAAGGTGGTGTGGTCAGCGAACCATTGAAGCGGTAGTAATCATGTTTTGTCGGCAAAATTTCCAGAGGAGATAGGTCTGATGTCAGGGTTTTTGTCTCCCCCTTTTCCGGCATCTGTGCCCACGCCTTTGCAAGCGCCGTGTTTTCCTCACCTTCGGTAACCATAATCGCTACGACAGCAAGGTTGCCATGATCGTCAGCATGTACCAGGTGCCCTTCCATTGGATACGACTTGCCATGTATCTGGTTTTCACTCGGCACGTGGAAGTGGAACTGCTTGAGCTCGAATTCAATGCCGTCAACGGCGATGGAGCTACCTGGCTGCGTGTTTACCTGAACGGTATGGCCGTTGTTCAGGATTTCTGAACTGCCTGCCCCATACTTGAAGAAAACAGGCTTCAACTTGGCGTCGATGAAACCTGTCAGGTTAATGGGCGACTGATTGCTCCCTGCACATGCGCCGTACTCGGGGCTGAGTTTCGCCCAGTTATCAGGCCCTGTGTCGCCAGTATAGTCCCAAGCTGCCCCATTACTGCAGAATGCAAAGCTTGAAAACAACAGCATACCAACTGCAATCAATGCTTTTTTCATGATTTTCCTCTCGAATACCTTGTTTACGGAATCAACAAGATAGTTGGTCGGGCGTTAAGGCCGCGTTAAGGCCTATCAGGAGGACTTAATAGAGGGCACAGCAGGAAATGAGAGAACGAATCGGGTTCCTCCGCCTTCCGGGATTTCCAGGCGGATGTCCCAGCCTATATGATCTGCCACGCGTTTCACGATCGACAGCCCCAGTCCCGCACCTTCGTGGGCCGGCTGGTCATCACCGTGGACGAACCGCTCAAACAATCGTTCGCGCACGTTCATGGGAATGCCCGTGCCGGTGTCTTCAATCACCAGGCAGCCAGCGGCAAGTTGGACATGAATCAAGCCCTGCTCCGTGTGTCGGCAGGCGTTACGTAGCAGGTTACCGATGACGATACTGGCAAGTTCGGGGTGCGCATGGGCCGTTACCTGTTTGGTCCATTCAAGCCTGCATTGAACTTCCTTGCCCTGCAGAAGAGGCCAGCAACGTTCCATTTCCGATTCGATGATGGGATTGAGCACAGTGCGGGGCGCATCAAGGGATTCCGGACCACGTGAAAGCAAGAGCAGCGCACTGACCCGTTGTGCGGTCTCGTCCGCCACACGTCGGATGCGTTCTGCGGTGGCGTATTGCGCGGGCTGCTCTGAAAGTTGCGCAGCCAGCACCTCCGCCGCGCCCAACATGACGGTCAGCGGTGTGCGCAACTCATGGCTGACGTCGCCGGTAAACAACCGCTCGCGTTGCAGGAATCGCTGTAACTCATCGGTGCGCTTGGCGAAGGCGCGTGACAGGACGCCAATTTCATCTTGCGCATTGAGGGAAGGCAGTTTCGTCGGCCCTGCGTTGCGGGAGACGGCATCGGCCAGCGCCGCTACCGGTGCGATCACGCGCCGGGCACTCAAGACGCCGAGCACGGCCGCAAGGAGGACACTTGCAACGAAACCCACTGCCAGAGACACGAGGATGACCCATTCCGTACGCTCGAGTTCGTCTACCTCCTGCACCACGGCATAACGGTTGGTGTCGTGGTCACGCAACAGCGCATGGACATGCCGCCCACCCAATTGCAGCTCATGGAAACCGTCGGGTAGGGGCTGCAGTTTCGCGGGAATTGTGTCATCGATCAGGAAACGCACTTCCGGTGGCGGATCCGGCATATCGCCCTTCTGATGGAACTCGATCAGCCTGTCCGCCATCTTTGCCAGTCGTGCATCAATGACTTGCTCTTCAATAACCTCCACTGAGACATAGGAAACCAGGCTGAAGGCGCCCCCCACTACGACTGCAAGCAGGATGTAAGTGAGCGCGATGCTATGTTTGAGCGAAAACCTAGGTTTCATCAGGCGCGGCCAGTCGATAGCCGGTGCCCGGCAGAGTTAGCAGCATAGGGTATGGGAACGGCTTGTCGAGTGCCTGGCGCAGAGTATGGATATGGGTGCGCAAGGCATCACTGTCCGGAGGGTTGTCGCTCCACACCTCGCGCTCGACCGCTTCGCGCGTCATCAGCGTCGGGGCGGCACGCATCAGTGCGATGAGAATCTTGTAACCCGTCGGCGTCAGGTCGAGAGGCTGTCCGGCGCGTGTGGCTTGGCTGGTGCTGGTATCCAGCCGAAGATCGCCAAAGGTGAGGACCGTTTGCACATGCTCGTTGCGCGCGCGGCGTACCAGTGCCTTCAGACGCGCATCCAGCTCGGGGAGGGAATAGGGTTTAACCAAGTAGTCGTCGGCGCCAATCTCGAATCCAGTCAGCTTGTCGTGCACCGTGTCACGTGCAGTCAGCATCATGATCGGCGTCGCCAGCCGATGCTCTCGGCGGAGTGTCCGGCACACCTCCACGCCATCCATACCCGGCAATGACAGGTCGAGGACAATCGCGTCATGGAACGAATCCGTGGCGCGGGAGACACCGGCATTGCCATTGCGCGCCACGTCCAGTGTATAGCCGAGTGGTTCCAGATATCCGTACAGATTGGCGATGATATCCGGGTTGTCCTCAATAATCAGTACGTGCATGAGTTTTCCGTCTAACGTCCCAAGCGGTATTCGGCACAATCTCCATTGTCTACGATACCCTGGTGCCTTTCCCGCGATTTTTTGGGAATCCGTATTAGACGTTCGTCATAACAAACTGGATGATCAACCGTAGGCCTCCCGATAGGACACCATTCGCTGTTTATCTTCATCCCAAAGGGCGAACCGGAAGCAGTCTGCAATGTCGCGGGGGGCAAGGGTCGTTACTAACGGCGATTGCAGTTCAGGGATGGCCGCCATCACTTCAGGGAGGCGGTAGAAGGGAATTCGAACGTTGAGATGGTGAATATGGTGGTATCCAATATTCCCGGTAAACCACTGCATAACCTTATTCATCCGCATATAACTTGAAGACTCCATGGCTCCCCGGTAATAGGTCCAGGCTTCAGGCGAAGCAATCTGCATGCGCCGGAAACTGTGCTGGGCAAAAAACAGATAGCACCCCATCGCGGAGGCCAGGGTGATCGGCAGCAGGATGACAAAGAACACCAGGCTGAACCCGCCCAGCATCCACACCACGGCGATCAACCCGAAATGACTGATCAGGGCTGTCAGGGAGTCGAGGTGTTTGCGGGGGTTCCTCAGCAGGGGCATGAGCGTAATGTTCAAACCGAAAACAATGGGGTAGCTCAACAGCACCACCAGGGGATTGCGCTGGGCGCGATAGGTAAAGCGCTGCCACGGCGTTGAGTCTCGCCACATACGGGCGGTAATAAGCGGAAAAGCGCCCACACCGGCATCCGAAATCTGGCCCACATGGCCGTGGTGATAATTGTGGCTGGCGAGCCAGGAGCGTGTTGGCGTCAGCATCAGAGCGCCGAAGGCATGGAAGAGCCAGTAGGCAACCCGCGAGTTGTTGAGAATGGCGCGGTGCAGGTAGTCGTGAAAGGTGATGAAGGCCCGCACGATCAGCAGGGCACCCAATACTGAAAACACCAGTCTGAGGGGCCACCACGGGATCATCCCGGCGGCTGTCAGTGCGGCGATCATCAACACAAAGGTGGAGCCGACGTGCCACCAGCTTGTTGCAGTAGACTCTTCAATGTAAGGTCTCGTGGCCTCGAGCAGCTCCCGGCCTACCCGGATGCCTTCGCTGTGTTCCGGCAAGCTGTCGTCCGATACCTGGACATTATCCTGACGCATGGTCCGTCCCTCCTTGCCTATAAAATTAGATCTTTTGGCAGGTGATTTCCATCGGCAGGGACGATGCTAATAATCGCGATTCCAAGGATCGGGCTATCCGGCTCAACAGTGCCTGGCTTTCGCATAAAAACCTCCATGTTCAGGGATGCGGCATCGATCCAGTGTAAAAGGTGTCGCAGTCGCTATTGGTAATCGCCCGCACTCCGCGCTGGATCAGGTCGAGCATCGGGCCCGTCACAGCGACCAGAACGTTGGGTTTCTCGATCTCGGGTTCGCGGAACGGGCCGCTGATCTCTTGCTCAACAACCGCGCAGCCCTCTGAGTCGATTACGGCTACCCGCAGGTTCTTGAAGCTGTAGTTGCCGAAATCCAGGGCTCCGGTCAGGGCCAGGCGGTTTTTCGGGGTGCGGAAGGCAACGTCTCGCGCTTGCGCCACGCCGTCTTCAATAGCCCACTCCGAAACCATCTGATCAATGGTTGTGCTGCCTTCGCTGCCTTCGAGTAAACCGGTAAACGCATAGCCGCGCGTTACGGCAAGACCTACGGGCCCGGCAAGGAATACCGCACCAACATCAATCAGGTTGAAGCGTTGGGTTTCGGCGTAATCCTCCAGTTCCTCATCCAGGTCATACCCATCAAAGGTAAGTTCCCCGGAGCTCAGACTGAACGTGCCCGTGGCGCTCTGTCGGAATTCCAGCCAGTTGCTGCCTTGGGCATTCAGGGCCAGATCGAGATCAAGGTTGCCAGCGGCGACTTGATCCGGATTCAGCATGTTCATGAACGCACCGAAATCGAATGCAGCAAGCCTGTTTTCAAGGCTAAGAGCGGGTGTTCGGGACGAAAGGTCGGCTTCGATTCGCCCCGAGAGCGTTCCTCCGAAAGCAATTGCGCTAATGGGCTCCAGTTCGAAAAGGCCGTTGTCGCCACGGATCTCCACCGACAATTCGGAAACCTTGAGCCGGTCCTGGCTGAGCGAGCCGCATTGCATCCGGCCCTCGGCAGCGAGGCTCTCAAGCACTTGCTCCAGCGTGCCACCGTTATGGCGGATAGTGTGCAGATCCAGATTGCATTGCTCCATCAGCCATTTCTTTTCCGTGGCCTGATCAAGGTAGGTAAGTCGGGCATCGGACACCCGCAACCTTTGCAACGACAGTTTGTCGAGCTCCCCCGGTTCGGGCTCGTAAATGTTGAACACACCCGAGCTGGAGCGCTGGACCACCAGTTCCGGTCGCTTTATGTGGAGGTCAATCGGGTGTACGTCACCGGTCAGCAGGCTGATGGTGTCAAGCCCCACACTGACGCTTTCGGCAGTGGCCACTACCTGTCCCTGTCTGCTTACTTCGAGATCTGCGATTGTGACGTTCGGTCCCTGCAGCAGGCCGAAATGCAGTGGCTGACCGACCTGCACATCCATGTTCAGGGTTTCGCTGAGCCCGCCCTCAAGCCGTTTCTTGACCTGGTCAGTATCAACCATTAACCAGGCCACCAGGGCGGCTGCGATGAGCAGGGCTGCCAGCACCGAGACAACCAGAACCGCCGTTCGTATTGGTGTTGTCATCACTCCGCCGACCATAGTAGAGCCTCGTCCACAATTCCCTTTCTCAACGAGCATAGCGCTTTTTTATAGCGGTGCCCATGTGGCGCAGCAAAGTGAGCGCCTACTTTATTGGGGAAGGTTTTATTCGCCACCGAACAGCAATAGGGGACGCACCTTCAATTAACTCCTATACTGGGCTGCACAGGCAGGTAGCAATGGAGGGCTGTCGCCGAATGCTCGGATTTCTGGTGTTACACATGGCCGCTCTGTTGCTCTGGGCGGTGACATTACTGTATCTGTCCACGCTGATTGTCGGCCGCCACTGTGGGCAGCTCAATCTGTATGAATTCCCTGCCGAAGAAGACTCCCTGGCCCGTCGGCTGTTTACGCTGGTGGCCACGCCGGCCGCCCTGGCCGCTATTGTTTTCGGTACCCTTGTCTTTGTACTCAATCGCACCACCGCTTTCTGGCTGATTGCCAAGCTGACATTAGTGGCGGCTCTGGTGATGTGCCATGTCCTGACGGGCCTGCTGATATTGCGCTGTGAGGCCGGGCGGGTTCATCATCCTCGCCGCTGGAGCGCTGCGCTGTTGACGTTGGAGATACTGCTGATGGGTGCTGTTCTCTGGCTGGTGCTGGCCAAGCCAGGCGCGCCTGAGTGGCTTGAAACACAGTCAGATCGGTGGGAGGTGCAGCCGTGATGCTGGTGTATAGCGGATTAGTCTTCGCGCGAAGGCCAGGATTTTTTCGCTTCATGGTCGGTGTCTACACCCACCGCAAACTCGTACACCAGACGCCCGCCGAGCACACCGGTTATGGTAATCAGCGCGCCGCAAAAAAGGGAAAGGTACAGTCCCCAGGGCCATATCTGGGCGGCTGGTTCCCCCACACGCAGCAGCCAGTTGAGAGTGGCCAGCGACAACAGCATCACGGCAAAAATGGCGTGGCACCAGGCGGCGATCAGGCGGCGGATGCGCGGCACGCTCACCAGATCCACCAGCCCGGCGGTGCCGGAAACCCAGCCACCCAGCGCACCTACCCCGGTGAGCCAGAGTCCGGCCCGGGCCCAAAAGTCGTCCGCGGTGAACACATAAGCCAGGTCTGTGGCGATCACGCTCATCAGGGCCGCCACCGGAAAATGAATCAGCATGGGGTGCAGCGGATGGCCGAGTATCGCCATCCGGCTGAATATCGGCTGGGCTTTGTGGGTCGGTATCAGTCGCGCGCGAATTTCCGGTCTCATGCACTGCCTCCAAAAATTGGATGTCAGGCATCCTTTGGCAGCAATGCGTCCTTCCCCCAAAGCCTAGCAGGCTGGGGCGCAGTTATCACCTTAGCACCGCTGATAGCCGGCTGCAGCGGGCCCTTTTCTACCCTGGATCCCGCCGGTCCCTCGGCCACTTACGCCGTTTGGTTATGGTGGGGGATGGCCATTTTTTTCACCTTGGTGCTGGCCGCTGTTGTCGGGCTGTGGTTATACGCCCTGCGCAGGCCGCCCCAGCAGTGGAGCGAGCGCCAGCAGCAAAAAGTAGGGCGCTGGTGCCTGCTCGGGGGCGGTTTGGCGCTGCCGCTGGGCAGTATTGCGGTGATACTGGCCTTTGGCATTCCCCTGGGCCACCGAATGCTGCCGCTGCCGCCACCCGGGGGCAAGGCGGTACAGATTGAGGTGACAGGTCACCAGTGGTGGTGGCAGGTGCATTATCCGGGCACCGATATCGAGTTGCGCAACCGGGTGTATATTCCAGCCGGGACACCTGTGGATATCCAACTGACCAGCGAGGATGTGGTGCATTCCTTTTGGGTGCCGCGCCTGGGCGGCAAGATGGACCTGATACCGGGACACACCAACACGCTGCGTTTATACGCCGACGAGCCGGGTGAGTACCGTGGCCAGTGCGTCGAATTCTGCGGTACCGGCCACGCACACATGCAGTTTGTGGTGACGGCACTGCCGCCCGGCGACTTTGCCCGCTGGCTGGGGGAGACAAAAACCAATGAGTGATGAGCCGCAGGGCAACTTGCAGCAGTCCATGGCGGCCATCTGGGCCAACCGGACCGGCTGGGGAGCACTGACGACGGTCAACCACACCACGGTGGGGCTGCGTTTTATGCTTACCGGGTTGTTTTTCTTTTTGGTGGGTGGGCTTTTGGCAATGTTGCTGCGCACGCAGCTGGCCCTGCCGGAACAACAGATCATCGCCCCGGAGCTGTACAACCAGCTATTCACCATGCACGGCACGGTGATGATGTTCCTGTTTGCTATCCCGGTGCTGGAGGGGGTGGCCATCTACCTGACGCCAAAGATGATCGGCACCCGGGATTTGGTGTACCCGCGCATGACCGCTCTGGGCTATTACTGCTACCTGTTTGGCGGGCTGATCATTCTCTCCAGCCTGTTGCTGGGTGTGGCGCCGGACGCGGGCTGGTTTATGTACACGCCGCTGAGCAGCGCCGAGTTTTCACCGGGGCCGGGCTCGGATTTCTGGCTGCTGGGCATTACCTTTGTAGAGATTTCCGCCATGGCAGCGGGCATCGAACTGACGGTGTCGATCCTGCGCACCCGCGCACCGGGCATGGCGCTGCTTCAGATGCCGATCTTCGCCTGGTACATACTGGCCATGGCGCTGATGATCGTGTTCGGTTTTCCGCCGCTGATTCTCGCCAGCATCCTGCTGGAGCTGGAACGCGCTGCCGGCATGCCCTTTTTCGCTGTGGCCGGCGGCGGTGACCCGCTGCTCTGGCAGCACTTGTTCTGGCTATTTGGTCACCCGGAGGTGTATATCATTTTCCTGCCGGCGGCGGGGATTGTCTCCACCTTGCTGCCGGTGTTTGCCCAGCGCCCACTGGTGGGCTATCGCTGGATCGTACTGTCGATTATAACCACCGGCTTTATCAGCTTCGGCCTCTGGGTGCACCACATGTTCACCGTCGGTATTCCCCAGTTGGCGTTGGCGTTTTTCTCGGTGTCCAGCATGCTGGTGGCGGTGCCCACCGCGGTGCAGATGTTTGCCTGGCTGGCCACACTCTGGACCGGGCGGGTGGTCTACCGCCTGCCCATGCTCTGGCTGCTGGGTTTTCTGGTGGTGTTTGTCTGCGGTGGGCTCACCGGGGTGATGCTGGCGCTGGTGCCCTTCAACTGGCAGGTGCATGACACCCACTTTGTAGTGGCGCACATGCACTATGTGCTGGTGGGTGGCATGTTCTTCCCGCTGGTGGCGGGGCTCTATTACTGGCTGCCGCACCTGTCCGGGCGCATGGCGTCCGAGAGCCTCGGGCGCTGGGGTTTCTGGCTGACTTTTATCGGTTTCAACGCCACCTTTTTGCTGATGCACCTGACCGGCCTGCTGGGCATGCCGCGGCGCATCTACACCTACGAGGCCGGGTTGGGCTGGGACTGGCTGAACCTGCTCTCTTCCATCGGCAGTTTTGTCATGGCCGCGGGGATCGCGGCCATCATCCTGGATGTGACCCTGCACTTTTTTGTGGGTCGGCGCGCACCGAAAAACCCCTGGCAGGCCGACACCCTGGAGTGGGCCACCGCCACACCGCCGGACAACTTCAACTTCCTCAGCCTGCCGCCGGTGACCAGTCGCCATCCCCTGTGGGAGCAACCGCAACTACCCGAGCGGATCGCCCGGGGGGAGTTCGGTCTCACCGATACCCACCACGGCAAGCGCGAGATCTACGGCACCGACGCCATTACCGGCAAACTGCGGGAAATCATTTTGGTGCCGTCCAACTCCTGGCGGCCACTACAGGCATCGCTTGCGCTGGCGCTGGTGTGCGTCAGCCTGCTGCTGCGTCTCTACCCGCTGGCGCTGGCGGGCTCTGCGCTGGCGGCTTTCTTTATGCTGCGCTGGAGCTGGGAAAACGGCGCCCACCCCAAAGCCGCGCCACCGGACAACCACGAGCCACAGGACCTGCGCTGGCACTCGCGCACGTTTGACGGCCCCGGCCTCTGGGGTATGGTGGTAACACTGATGGCCAACGGCACCTTCTATATATCGCTGCTTTTTGGCTGGTTCTACCTCTGGATCGTGGCTGAGCACTGGTCACTGCCCGAGCAGAGCCCTCTGGCCTTTTGGCCGCTATTCGCCTGCGGGGTGTTGCTGAGCCTCGCCGTATTGCGCTACGGCCGCCTGATACGGCACCTGCGACGGCGCGACGACCGGCACCTGGCCGCTGGCCTCTGGCAGACTGCGGCGCTGGGGCTGGCCCATTGGCTGTTGCTGGTCTGGGTGCTGGTGACTGCGCCGCTGGCGGCAACCGAAACCTCCCACGACGCCTTGCTGCTGGTGATGTTGTTCTACCTGCTGTTTCACAGCGGCCTGGGCACCTTGATTACCGCACTGCAGGCGCTGCGGGTGCGCCTCGGTTATGTGAACGCCGCTCACCCCTACGAGCCCATGGTGGCTTGGCCCTTCTGGCTCTACACCCTGGGCATTTTCTGGCTGAGTCTGGCGGCCTTTGTGCTGTTGCCCCTGGGCTGGGGGCCGTTGTCATGACTCGTCGGCACCGGGGTGCATCTGGTCTTGGCCCTGGCCACGTTGGCCGTGGGTCTGCCGGCGCTGGTATTCCCACAGTGCATCTGGCTCTCTGGTCCGGACTGGGGCTGGTGCTTTTGAGCCCCTCCGCTGTCGCCCACAACCCGCTAACCAACAGCGGCGCCGAGCAGTGGGCCGCCTGGTCCAGCGCACTGGTGCTGGGTGTTTTTTGGCTGTGTTATCTCTGGGGTGGGCGGCGCGACCCCGCCTCCTGGCCCAGGATGCTGTGTTTTCATGCCACGACGGGGCTGGCCGTGTTGGCCCTGCTGGGGCCGCTGGATTACTGGGCAGAAACCAGCACGGCGGCACACATGGTGCAGCATATGTTGCTGATGGTGGTGATCGCACCCCTGTGGGTGCTGTGTCGGCCCCTGCCGCAATTGGCTGCTGCCAGTGGGCGCATTGCCGCCAGGTCAGGGTACTCCCTGCTGCGCCTGAGCGCCCATCCGGTAATCTGTGCCTACCTGCACGGGCTGGTCATCTGGTTTTGGCACCTGCCTTATTTCTACATGCTGGCGGTGGACGATCCCTGGTGGCACATCGTTGAGCACGCCGGCTTTCTACTCACCGCCGGCCTCTTCTGGTGGTCCGTGCTCAATGCCAGTTTGCGCCGCGCGCCCTGGGCGCTCTTTGCCCTGCTGTTCACCCTGATACACACGGGGTTTCTCGGCGCGCTGCTGACCTTTGCCCGCGACCCCCTCTACGGCGAGGCTCGCGATCTGGTGGACCAGCAACTGGCGGGACTGATCATGTGGGTGCTGGGCGCCATTCCCTACATCACCGCCTCCGCCTGGCTGGGCCACCGCTGGCACCGGCAGATGATGCGGCGCGCCTGAAGGCGCGATGCCGTTGGCCTCAGCGTGGTGATTTCTCAGACGATGCCGCCCAGCTGGTGTAGCCAAGCTCCATAATACGGGTAACTTCGGCATCTGGTACTGCCGACAGGTCACCCAGCTCCAGGGGGTCGTAATGGAATGCGTATAGGCGAGAGGTAAACTCGGCAATGGGCAGGGAGGCTTCGCCGCAAAATTCGCCGTGGCCCTGGGTGGAGCAGGTAATTCCCTGGCCCCAGTCCTGGCCGCTGTCGTTGTTGGGGTTGAAGAAGTAGACCCGCATCTGGTCCTGGGGGCTGAGCCCGACTCTCAGGATGTTGATGGCGTGGCGGCCTACGTAACGGGCAGCACCGTCCGTTACGGCAATGCCGGCCGGCTGGGCGTGGATCACTGGCATGTTCCCGTTGTAGAAGGGGTGGTAGCTGGCATAGAAGTGCCGGATGAAGCCTTCGTAGTCGCGCACCTCGCCAGTGTGGATATCGGCCACGACACGGAACCCCTGGCTGACCCACCAGCCATAGAATTCCGGGTTGATCCAGCGGTGGGCATCGTCATCCCGGTTTTCACAACGGCGCCACATTTCGCCGTAGATGCGATCCAGATGGGGGATAAGGATCAGCGAGACCGGGTCCACATCGACCGGCGTTCCGTCCACCAGCCCGGGCTCCAGATCTCTGGAAGAGACGTTCTGGCCCTCGAAGCGGCTCAGCACTTCGTTGTCCCGGGCCGCCCAGGCCAGTACTTGAAGCAGGTAATCGGCCTCGTTGGACGCCCACATCGACAGACCGATCGCAGACTGGCAGGTGGGGTTGTTGCCCTGGCCCACACCCAGCGGCTGCCCCAAAAGATTGATGACACCGGCCAGCAGGAATACCCGGGGCGGCCGGGCATTGCCAAAGACATCTTGCAGGGTGTGTGCGGTCTCCACTGACAGGTGGAGTTTGATTTGCCGCCACAGGGCCTGGGCCACGGAGGGCGTAAACAGTGAACCCCGCTCCAGCATCATGGTAAGGCCATAAACGGCCTGGCAGGTTTCCGGGTATATGGCCTCGTCAATTAGGGCATGGACCAGTTCAGTGTAGCAGTAGAGATCGTCCAGGCCGGTCATGGTCAGCCCCAGTGTGTCGGGTACCAGATCGTCCTGGTCACTGTCGCGCAGGAACCTCAGCATAACCGCGTGGTAAGGGGAGGCCAGACCGGTGTCGTGCATGCTGCGGGCAAAGCACGTGGCTTCGGAAGATAGTTCTGCGTCGTCCATCTCCGATAGCCGCTGCTCATAGATCTGCAGGCCCGGGTCTTCGGCGCTGGCTGGTGTGGGCGCAAACAGGGCGTTGACCAGGCGGGTTGCGGCGGCGGTGCCGGTGGTTTTTATCTTGGGGTCATAAAGGCACTTGGCGATCTGATCGATCATCTCGCAGATGCTGTCAACCTGCACCGGTCCCTGGTCCAGCAAACGCCAGACTTCCTCCACCAGGCTGTCCAGCAGGCTCTCATAGCCAAGATGGGAAATCAGATATCGGTAGAGTTCCTGGACGATTATCCCGAGTTGTTTCGGGCGTTCCCGGTCGGCTTCCGTGAGTTGGCCAGACAGCAGATCCAGGTTCAACGCCATAACCTGGGTCAGGAAATGGCGAGCCTGTTCCGCAGAAATGCCGGGATGGAAGTAATCACCCAGGGTGACTGCGAGCATCCGTAGCTCGCTGATGGCCTCTACGACGGTCGTAACGGCCCCGGCCTCGCGCAGGGAGTGCTTGGCCAGTGCCGGCTGCAGGATGGCCGGCTGCGCCCAGTCGCTGGCGCCGAAGATGCCAGCGGATTCCAGCGAGCGTACCCGCCGGTACAGGGCGTCAAAGCCGCCCGGCTGTGTCATCAGCATTCGCGCGCGCTCCAGCAGTTCAAGGCTGGAGGCCCTGGGATCGGCCAGACGGGCGCGGGCGAAGTCCGCTAGCGCCTCATCAAACTGTCTCAATGCCAGCTCGAGCGCAGGGTCGGCGTTTTGGCGCTCCATAGCTTTGACTCCCTGTCCAGGTTTCCGGTAGTAATATGATCCCTGGAATCAATCGGCTGAAGGTAGGTTGCCTCCCAGCATGTTTTCAACCACTGCGGCATTATAGAAGGCTTCAATTGTCTGGATTTTATCGTTCCGAACACGAAACCAGACGGCAAGCCGCACATCCCCGATCGGTTCAAAGTTGGTCCGGTAATCCAGGATCGCGAACACGTGCTCCCCGTCAGCACTGAGCTGACGGACGATCAGATCTTTCTGAATGGCAGCCACACCGAATTGGTAGGACAGCATGTCATCCGGACTAAGGAAACGCATATTCGGCCCCACATACTCAAACCCTTCATCAACCAGCAAGGCCTTTGCCTCATCAAAACGCTGGGCATGGATATCGGCAATGAACTGCGCCACGACGTCTTTTGGCTGCATGAGTAGACTCCACTTCCAAGATGGGGACGATTTGGATGCCTGGGGGCGCGTAGATGCCATGAAAAGTTGCGTACCCAGTTAATCTGTATACCAAAAAACGGGCGATGACAACCGGGGTTGTGGGAATGTGTTGATAACGCCCCAAACCGCTCACCTGTTGCTACAGATGGACATGTTCAGTCTGTATGCAGTTCCCGAACGGCCTGGGCAAACAGCTCCGCAACCGGAATGGTGGTGACCCGGCCTTGTTCCTCCGGTTTCTGCTGCGGTGTAACGCTGTCTGTAATGAAAAGCTGATCCATAGCCCCCGAGCGGTAAAGTTGCTCCGAACCCGGCCCGAACAGGGCATGGGTGATGACCCCGAAAACCCTGGTGGCTCCCTTGTCCTTGCAAGCGTCTGCTGCGCGCAACAGGGTGGTGCCGCTCGCCACCATATCGTCAACGATGATGGCAACCTTGCCTGTCATATCCCCCATCACGGCATCGCCGGTTACTTTGCCATTGCTTCGTCGTTTTTCCAGGAAGGCGGAGGGTGGCTGTTCGCCAGTGGCATCCGCCCAGGCGTCGCGGAAACGGTCCACGCGTTTGGTGCCACCGGCGTCGGGGGAAACAATAACGATTGGCTCGCCACTTACACGGTCGATGAGTGCATTGGCGAACAGGCTGTGGGCTTCCAGATGTACCGTCTGGCAGCGGAAGGCGTTGTCGAACGCGCCGCGGTTGTGAACTTCCAGCGCCACCACACAGTCCACCCCCATCGCTTCGAGCAGTTGCGCCACGTAGCGTGTGGTGACCGGGTCCTGATCCTTGGCGCGACGATCCTTGCGGGCATAAGCCAGATACGGCAGCAGCGCGGTGACGCGTTTCGCACCGGCATCTTTAACGGTAGCGATGAAAAACAGGAGGCGCAGCAGCTTGTCATTAACGCTTAAGGTTTCCTCGCTAAAGAGGGTATGAAGAACGTAAACGTCCCGGCCCCGTAAACTCTGCAGTGGCCGGGACTTGTGTTCGCCATCGTCAAAGGCGCGATCCTCATGGGCAGCCAGGCTGGTATTTAGCTGTGTGGCAACGGAACGACCAAACTCGTGGCTACCTTCCAGGGCAAACAATACCGGCTCGCTGTTCATATTATTTCCTTGACGGTATGTGTTCGGTGCCCGTTCGCGGCAGGCGTTATCCGCCTTCGCGGAAGCGCCGGATAAAGGCCTCGGACTCGTCGATTGATTGTTCCATATTGCGAATCAACTCATCCACGTCCTGACGGATACTCACCAGCTCGTTCTCCAGGGAACCGATCGCCTGGGCGTTGAGGTTATGCTTGAGATACAGCACCTGATCCTGAAACGCCTGCAACACTGGCTCCATACGCTCTTCGGCTTCGTGCATACGGCTGATCAGTTGACTGTACTGAGCTTGGGTCTCATCAAGCTGCTGTTCGCTGTTGCGTCGCAGAGAGGCGTTTTCGTAGAGATCCAGTTCATCCTCCCATTCCGCGAACAGATCTTCTGCAACCTCTTCCACCTTGTCGATGCGATCGCGGACGTCCTCCGCACTCGACTTGCTGTCTTCATAGGCATCGCTGATCTCAGTATACCGATCCTTGAGTTCGGTATCCGGCGTATCCACGACGCTCTGGAAGCGCTCCAGAGATGAGCGGAAGGTTTCCTGGGCGTCATTCTGGCTGTCCCGCGCGTCTTCCACCCGGTCCACCAGGATGTCGCGTTTTTCATACCCGAACTTCTCCATGGTTTTGTAGTACACCGAGGAACACCCGCCCAGAAACAAGACACTGAACAGCAACAGCCACAACTGACGGGCACCTTGTGGCCTAAATGAACTGACAGTGACAGGGTTGGACATAAGGTAGTCTCCGGTTGGGGTACGCGTCCAGAAAGTGAAGCATGGCGGCGGCTTGCTGACAAGCAGTCAGCCGATTTCTGGGCATTATGCTGGTGCATGGGGCGACCCTGTGGTTCTCAGGGGTATCAGGCCTTTTCCTGAGAGGGTGTCTCACGCCTTCCTTCAGGCTGTCGGTTCGTTCGGAGGCATTGCTGCCGGGTCCATCCACATTGTTTCCCAAACGTGGCCGTCGGGATCCGCGAGGTTACGGTTATACATAAAACCAAGCTCCTGAACGGGATTGATGTCCGCTGTGCCGCCATTCGCAGCAGCCGCCTCGTTCATGGCATCGACCGTCTCGCGACTATCGCAGGATATCGCAAGCATCACCTCGCTAAACGTTGAGGGTGGGATGGGACGATCCGTGAAGGTGCGCCACTTGTCGTGTGTAAGCAGCATGACGTTAATTGCCTCGCTCCACACCATGCACGCAGCAGTATCGTCTGTAAAATGAGGGTTGTTCTCGAAGCCGATCGATTTGTAGAAAGCCATCGATGCTTCCAGGTTCGTTACCGGCAGGTTCACAAAAATCATTCGAGACATTGCTGTTCTCCTAAAGTTTGTTGAGTGACTGCGCTTGTTCTAGCGAATCATTATTCAGTCGAACTGGAGCATGTGAAATCGACACCGAATCAGATTTTGTTGATCTTTTCGCCTTATTTTAAGGCCTGGCTTTCCATCGCTGCGAAAGCCTCACCAATGGTTATCGGAGCTGTAGGGCGGGCGTACATCGCCCTCAGGTATTCTCGCAGCCTTGGTGCATTGTCGAGCATCTTCTCTTCGTTCGCCCAGTCCAGCGTATACGCGGCGTTGAAGTCCGCCACGCTGAGCCGGTCGCCAACGAGGAACTCGCGTTCTGCCATGTGCATCTCGAGCACGGCCACCATGTCCACGCATTCCTGCGTTGCCAACTCGACATCCTGAGGCAATTGCTTCTCTTCCGGGTAAACGAACGTGTGACGCGCGATGCGCCACAGAGGCTGCTCAATCTCGGTCACCAGGAAGAAAATCCAGCGGTACATCTGCGCTCTGTCCTCCACTGACTCCGGGATGAAGCCCGCTTGGGGATGTTTCTCGGCCAGGTAAAGCTGGATCGCGGCCGATTCAGTTACCACAAGGCTGCCGTCTACCAATACCGGCACTTTGGCGGCAGGGTTGAGGGAAAGAAAATCTTGCTGGAGTTGCTCTCCATGCAGGAGGTCCACCGGGTGCAGTTCGTACTCCAGGCCGAGTTCGTTGAGCAACCAGATAACGCGCAATGCGCGGGTAGGGGGTGTTCCGTATAATTTCAGCATGTTCAGCTCCACAGGTGCGCGGGCACCGTTCGTTCGATGGGTTCTTAATCTAGTCGAACGGGAGCATGGGAAATCGACAGTGCTGACAACACTTACTTCCGGGCAACGAGAAAAACCGATGCCTTATTCGGCTGCCATTCGTAGTCAATGCTGAATCCGGCATTGATCAGCATCGACACCAGTTGCTGCCGGTTCAAGCGATTCACAAACGGCGCCAGCCTCACCGTCTGCATGGCCGGAATCAACAGCCGCCAGAGAAACATGAGTTCGGCCACCAGCGCGGTGCTGGATACAAAAATACCGCCGGGCTTCAGCAACCCGTGAACCCGGGAAATTGCCGCCTCTGCATCTTCCAACAGATGCAGGATACTGAGCCCCAACACGGCATCAAAGCTTTCCGCCTCCAGTTCCAGGCTCTCCAGCGTGCCCTGCTGAAAGCGTACATTCCCAACGCCGGCATCGCGGGCCTTCTGCGCGGCGATATCCAGCATCGTGCCGGATATGTCGGTAGCAAGAATCTCTTTCACATAGGGCGCATGAACAAGGGCGGTGCTGCCAGTACCACAGCCGAATTCCAGTACCGACCAGCCTGGCTGAAAATACCCCTGAGTGATGGCCAGTTTCTTCTGATAGGTTTCCTCGTCCCGCACCGGGCTTTTGGCATAGCGGGGTGCGCTCTTGTCCCAGAACTCTTTTGAAGCCTTCATTCGTCCCTGATCACAACGTTCTGTGCGGTCATGTCCGTTACCTGAGTGATGGATTAAATACCGTATTCACGCTCGACCTTGGCTATCCGGACCCGAAAGCTGGAATACCATTGCTGACGACCAATCCTCTGGGCCTCTTGATGCTCAGCGTTCTTCTTCCAGTTGCGGATGGCCTCAAGGCTTTCCCAGTAGGATACCGTAATGCCCAAATTCTCCCTGGCGGACTCCATGCCCAAAAAGCCTGGCTGCTCGGCAGCTAACTCCGCCATTCTTTCAGCCATCTCGGCGTAGCCGTTGTCACCGTCCGTGCGGTGGCTGCTGAAAATGACGGCGTAATAGGGGGGCTTGGGGGTGTTGGCGATTTCAGACATGAATTTCTCCGAATATTGAATGCCCTGACAGGGATCACAAAGGCTGAGGACTAATAAATTGCTCCCGGTTACAGAGTGATTCGGTAGTATCGGCCATGCTCTCCATCCTTGTAACCAACCTGTTTTACTTGCCAACCCAATTTTTCGGCTACTTTCTGGCTGGCTACGTTATCCTCGGCAATGAAAACCTGGACCGCCTCTAAATCCATTTCTGTGGCCAGCTTTTCAACGGCTAACTGACAGGCCTTGGCCGCGACGCCCTTTCCCCAGAACTCCGATCTGATGAAGTAACCAAAATCGAGAACCCCATTGATTTCCTTGATGCCGCAGAACCCAATGAACTCATCGGTATCGGCCTGCGCGATAACAAACCGGGACGGATTGTCGAGCGCATTTCTGAACCAGGAATTCGCTTCGTCTTCTGTAAGCGGGCGACGAGGTCCCAGAAACCTCATCACCTCGGAATCTCCCAGCATCGACACAACAGCTGCTTTATCTTTTTGTTGAAGTGCCCTTAATTTTACCGAACTCATAAGGCATGGCCTCGCCGTGTGACGCCAGTGTTAATGGGGCCAATGCCGTAGCCGTGACTGGCATGGTTATGCCTTTGTCTCTCTGACCCGGGACTCACTGTCTGGCCAGTTGTCGAACTGTGGCAGCAAGTCTGTGATTTGATGCCAGCTTGCCTTTGAACCCGTAAAAATATGCGCCTCGGGCTCATCATCGATGTCACCTTCCAGACCACCAAGTGGGATGCCGACAACTTCCGGACGATCTTTATAGGTACTGATTAAAGGCGAGCCACACGTCTTGCAAAAGTACTTGGTGACGTTCTCGGACGAGGCATACGGTGTGAGATTGTGCTCTCCGGACAGCCACCGAAACTGGTCACTACGAATCGAGGCGCGAGTGCGGAAAGCAGCACCGTGCCACCGCCGGCACTTGGAGCAATGACAATTGAAAATAGGGCCGAGTCGCCCTTCAATTTCATAGCTCACCGTTTCGCACAAACACTTCCCTGTAAGGTTGCTCAAAGGTCCATCTCCCTGAATGCAGCAATTGGATAGCGGTCACACTGACTACAGAAACGTGACCGCTGAGTTATTCCGCTTTTGTGTTCAAACCAACCAACAAAATAGTGGGGAAATTAAAGGCCTGCCATGCCGAAGGGTAATATTCTGTAGTATCTCCACGTCATCACGAAGTGCGATTGTCCGGAGAACCCCCTGCAATGAGGCAAGGGGCTGGTTTCGGGTCGTCCTGGCCGGGACTTAGACCGGGGCAATAACTCCGCCATCCGTTCGGCCATTTCGGCGTAGCCGTTGGTACCGTCCGTGCGGTGGCTGCTGAAAATGACGGCGTAATAGGGTGGTTTGGGGGGGGGCGATTTCTGACATGAATTCCTCCCTCTCGAATTCTTCAACAGAACACCTCCAATGCAGCCCAACGCTGTGCAGGAGGCGAGTGCCCGGTGTCAACAGGCGCGAATTGATGCGCTTTGTTATGCGTCGGCGATCGATCAGAGCGCCGGTTCGATCCATGCTGTCTTGGGTCACAGATCGTCCGAATGCCCCGCCTTTACCCGAGGCCACTGGACGATGGGGCGCCCACCAGAACGGAACGGGTTCTCTTCGTCGTCGTCCTTCCACGGTTGCGGCCAGCCGGTCGGCGAGTCCTCCCACCATTCCTGCCGGCCATATACCGTCAAGTCGAGCAGCGGGTAGCTGTTGCCCATCACCTCGACGCCGCGCCTTGTTGTCCAGTAGGTCTCAAAGACCCTGTCGCCTTGTCGCAAGTAGCAAACCAGATACATCGTGCCCGCCCGGCGACCATCCAGGAGAGCCTCAAGCGACGCCCCCTGGGCCGAGTACCACGGCATCGTCCAGCCCATGAAGTCACGGTATCGGGCGCTCTCTTCGTACGGGCCCTGGCAGAACGTGGCGTAGGTAACGTCGCGGGAATGAAGGAAGGACAGCTCGCGCACCTGCGCCGTGAATAAGGCGCAACCCTCGCACTGCTCCGCCGCCGGGTGCCCGGCGTGCCACATGAAGTAGTAGGCGATGAGCATCCTGCGGCCCTCAAATGCGTCCAACAGCGTCACCGTTCCGCGCTCGTGGATCAGCGGTGTCTCGGCATCCACCTCGACCATGGGAAGCCGGCGGCGGGAGGCAGCGATGGCGTCGCGCTCCTTCATATGTTCTTTCTCTCGGATTCGCAATGCGTCCACTTCGTTCTGGAAGGTGCTTCGATCGACTACCTTTGGCGCTCCAAATTCGTCTTTCATCTTGTCTCCTCCTTGCGTTGCGTCACGCCCCAAAACGCTAGCCATCACTGGTCGCGCGCGGCCTCCGCCTCGCGGATCGCGGGGCAGTAGTCCATCGGGCGGAGCTCGATGCCCCAGCCCAGCTCCTCGCCCATGCGCGCTGCCGGGTGCAGCGAGGCGAGCCTCACCGCTGCGTCGAAGTCCGGCGCTTCGATGATCACCACGCCGCCCACGACCTCCTTGGTTTCCGCGAACGGCCCGTCGGTGACCGTCAGTTTGCCGTCCTTGAGGCGCATCGACTTCGAGTCCCAGCTCAGGCTCCCAGCCCATGTGACCTCGCCCGCCGCCCGCATCTCGGCGTCGAAGCCCTTGCACTTCTCCCCAACCTCGGCCAGCTCGGCTTTGCTCATCTCATTGAATTTTGCTTCGTTCCCGTAGGCCAGTAACAGGTATTTCATGGAGTTTCTCCCGATCGTCGTTTCATCAAAACCTTTGATAGACTCATCGGGTAGTCGATCGGGCACCGCGGTTTTCGACAATCGTGCGATTTTTTCGATGCGGTAAGAAAATAAACCTGTCCCGATTTTCTGCAGAACCCCGATGGATCAAAGCAGCAAACCCTCCTTTATTCCACTCCACCGGATCATGGTATGGCCTTAATGCGTTGCTGCAACGGTTCCACCACCGATTCCAGAAAGTGCCGTACCCTCGGTGACAGCAGGCGGCTGTGGGGGAAAACAAACTGCACCGGCAGTTCCGACACGATGTAGTCGGCCAGGACCGGTACCAACGTGCCATATTCAACGTCTTTCTGCGCCTGGTAACCCAGCACCCGGCAGAGGCCGAGGCCGTCCCGGGCGGCGTCAAGCCCTGCCTCGATCCTGTTGACACTGACAACGGGGTGGACGCGCTGCTCCCAAGGCTCCCCATCGACCTGAAATTGCCAAACCTCGCCAGCGGGGTCGAAGCACACAGTCGGCCAGTCCGACAACTGCCTGGGGTGGGTGGGCACGCCCATCTGCCCGATCAATGCCGGACTCGCACAGATTACGTATGGAGTGCTGCCGACCACCCGAGCCACCAGAGAAGAATCGGCGAGATGGCCGATACGCAGCGCCAGATCAAACCCCTGCTCGATCATATCCACAATATGATCGTCCAGGGTCAATTCAGCGCTCATGCCAGGATTCTGCTTGAGCCACTGGTTCAGCAACGGCGCCAGGTGCAGGCGTCCGAACGTTTCCGGGGCAGTGATCCTCAGCTTGCCGGCCGGGTTGGCACGGCAGCTGTCGAGCCGGACCTCCATCGCCTCGATATCCGCAAGTATTTGCCGGCTGTGCAGCAGGTAATCACGGCCTTCGTCCGTTAACGCAATGCGACGGGTGCTGCGGTTCAGCAGGCGAACGCCAAGGTGCTTTTCCAGTGTGGCAAGGGTCCGCACCACAGCGGCCGGGGACCGGTCCAGTCTGTTGGCGGCGGCGGACAGACTGCCCTCGTCGACAATGGCGACAAAGGTGCTCATGGCCTTGAGTTTGTCCATTGTCAGATACCTTCCGCAGCCGCTCACAGGGGATTTGTGCAAAAACCTGAATAAACCTAACAGGTCCGCGGCATTTATTGAATCCGTGTAGAGGCGTTTACTGGCAACACAACGTCACCCATACGGAGTCAGCCATGAAACAACCTCAGCGCATTCATCAATATGACCATGTCGGTATCCGGGTGAGCGATCGTCAGGAGGCGGTCGCTTTCTATGAGCAACTCGGGTTCCAGGAGGTGCGTCGTTTCGGCCAGTACGAGGCCAATGAAATGGAAACGACCGATGGCGTACGTATCAACCTGATTTTCAATGCCACGCGATTGCCCCACAGCAGGAATGTCCTTCTGGACGAGCCGATCAAGCTGCCCGGCATCACCCATCCGGCTTTTGTGGTGGACGACCTCTACGCCCTGAAGGACTGGCTTGATCAGGCGGGCATTCCCATCACCGAAGGCATCCATCGCCTTGGCCCGCGTCGGATCACCCTGTTCATCCGCGACCCGGACAGGAACGTGCTGGAGTTTAACCAGCTGCTGCCTGAACCGGCGCCCCACGACGACATATCAAGCCACACACCCACATCCTGAGGAGGAAGCGACCATGACACTGTACGACCTGGAACTCTCCGGTAACTGCTACAAAGTTCGTCTGTTTGCCGCTTTGGCGGGCATTGAGCTGGAACGGGAACCGGTGGATCTGCCCGGCGGCGCCCACAAGCGCTCACCGTTCATTGACCTGAACCCCTGGGGCCAGGTGCCGGTACTGACCGACGGGAACCTGGTGCTGCGGGATTCCCAGGCGATCCTGGTGTACCTGGCACGCCAGTATGGCGGCCATCAGTGGTGGCCGGATGCGGCCGCCCACCAGGGCGAGATCATGCAGTGGCTGTCCACCGCTGCCAACGAAATCCACAACGGCCCAAACGTCGCCCGGCTGGTGGACAAGTTTGGATACCCAATGGACAAGGCGCACGCACTGAACGTCAGTGCCCAGGTTTTGCCTCTGATCGAGCAGCACCTGAATGAACACTCCTGGCTGGCCCTGGGCCGTCCGACCATCGCGGACTGCGCCGTGTTCCCCTACATCGCCGTTGGCTGGGAAGGGGGCGTGTTGCTTGAACCCTACCCAGCGATCCGGGCGTGGATCGACCGTATCAAGGCACTGCCGGGATACATCGCCATGCCGGGCATCGAGTAACTGGACGTGTCTATTCCTCAATCTGCGGCGCACTGAATGCCTTGCTGTAGAACCCCGATGGATCAAAACAGCAAACCCGCTTCTTGCCTGAGGCGAGCATGTCACATGCATCGTTGATGCGCTTCACGCGGGTTTTTGCCTGTTTGGCCGACGTAATCCAATGAATCCAATCGAGGCGTGCGATTGGCGTTGTTGAATTCCACGTAGCCAGGGATTCAGGGGCAGCCTCCAGAGCCTGCGCCAGGTCAGCAGGTACTTCCGGCTCAGGCTCCTGCTCCACGGCCGCGATTTCGAAGTGGGCCTCGTCCCCGATTCGTGCGTGTGAAGCTTCAAGCAGATCTTCATCAATCCGCAGCCAGTGACTCTTCTGACCATCCGGCTCGAGCAAGGCCTGGAAACCGTGCCCGTTAATCGCAGCCATTACAGTGACCCGACCGCGTCTCGGAAGCTTTGCGCTTGCTTCATGGGGCAGGATGACGAAAGCCCACGCGCTGCCACTACCCGATCCTTTCGGCCGAAGCAGCCGCGCGTTGAACTCAGACCTCGTGTCTTGTTGCGTCATGGAATCCTCGAAGCTCAATCTGCCCTGATTGATAAGACTCTAAATGGATATCAGGCTCGTGACAAAGAGTGAACTCAAATCATCACCCCTGCCTATGCGCCCGATACTCCCCCTGTCGCTCCAGCATCCAGCCCGGATACTCCGCCGGCAGGCGGCTGACCTCATCCAGGGCTGCCAGTTCGTCGGCTGAGAACCGGATTTGTGCCGCCAGGATATTGTCCCGTAACTGGTCGACCCGCTTGGCGCCCACGATGACGCTGGTCACCGCGTTCTGGTGCAGCAGCCAGGCGAGCGCGGTTTGAGCCACGCTGACGGGCTGGCCGTCGACCTGCTTACCGGCGGCGATCTCCCGCATCGTGGTGATGACCGCGCTGCCACGCTCCCGGTTGACCGGCGGGAAATCAAACTTGGCGCGCCGGTTTTCCTCGGAGACGTCCGGCCCTTCGTACTTGCCGGAAAGGTAGCCGCCCGCCAACGGGCTCCACACCATCAGGCCGATGTCTTCGGACTCCAGCATGGGGATTACTTCCCGCTCGAGATCCCGGCCCACGAGGGTGTAGTAGGCCTGCAATGACAGAATCGGGCACAGGCGGCGGGCCCGGGTAATGCCAACGGCTTTCATCACCTGCCAGGCGGCCCAGTTCGACAGGCCGACGTAACGGACATGGCCGTGCTGCACCAGGGTATTCAGCGCCTCCAGGGTTTCCTCTATCGGCGTGGCCGGGTCGAAGCCGTGGATCTGGTACAGATCGATATAGTCTGTTTGCAGTCGCTGCAGACTGGCCTTGCACTCGTTCATGATGTGGCCACGGGAGGCGCCGCGGGCGTTGGGGCCGTCGCCCATCGGGCCGAGCACCTTGGTGGCCAGTACGACATCTTCGCGGCGGACGTCCAGATTCTTCAGGGACTGGCCCACAATGCGCTCACTGGCGCCACCACCGTACACGTTGGCGGTATCGATAAAGTTGATGCCCGCCTCCAGGGCAGTCTTCACCAGTTCATCGGCCTGTTCCTGCTGCAACTGGCCGATCAGCCCCCACATGTCGTCCCCGCCGCCGAAGGTCATGGTGCCCAGGCACAGTTCCGATACAAACAGACCCGAGTTGCCCAGCGTCCGCAGGCGCAGGGGCGCGTCATGGGTGGATTGGGGTAGGTTGGGAGTTGTCATAACCGATCACCTCTTCATTGTGGAAGAACCTGCCGGAGCAGGACTGGGGGTTCATACTAGGTGACGCATGGCCAATCGGGCTGGCGGAAACTCTCAGAGGATTGCACAATCCTCTCAACCTGGTATCAGCCCGGGGATACCCCTGCTGAAGTGCGGCGCCGGACAGTCTATGATTCCACCAGAACAGGAGACCACCATGACCGCCCAGCCCAACGTCATTCCAATGCAACCGGACAACCCATCCCTGAGCCGGCTCCGTGATCTTGTCGAGCAGCAATGGCTGACCCGTGGCCCGGAGAACGCGATCGACGGTTTGCGCCTGACCCGCGCCCTGGAACCCAGCGGCACCATCCGGGCCCTTTACCAGACCTCGTTCTGCATCGTATTGCAGGGGGCCAAGGTGACGGCGATTGGAGAGTCGGCTTTTCATTATCGCCAGGGCGAGTGCCTGCTGGCGTCCGTCAATGTGCCGGTGAACTCCCGGATCGTGCAGGCCGCCCCCGATAAGCCGTATCTGGCGTTGAGTCTGTCGATTGATCCAGCAATGATTTCCGAGCTGCTGGTGACCCATCCGGAGATGGCGTACCGGGGCCCAAAGCAGCCGGCGTTGGTCACGGCCGGGATGCCGGATGAGCTGTACGATCCTGTCATCCGCCTGCTCCGGTTGCTCGATCAGCCGGATGACCGTGACGTACTGGAGCCGCTTGTCCGCCGGGAAATCTGTTGGCGAGTATTGCGGTCGCAGCTGGGGCCGGCCCTGCAGCAGGTCGGCCTGAAGGACAGCGACACCGCCCGCATTGGCCGGGTAACGGCCTGGATGCAGGCGAACTACCAACAGCCCTTCCGGGTGGCCGAGCTGGCGGCGATGGCGAGTATGAGCCCGGCGACCTTCCACCGGCATTTCAAGAGCATCACCCGGTTAACGCCCGTGCAATTCCAGAAGCTGGTGCGCCTGCAGGAAGCCCGGCGGCTGCTGTTAAGCGATCAGGAAGTGGCGAGTGTTGGCTACCAGGTCGGCTATGAAAGCCCGTCCCAGTTCAGCCGCGATTACCGCAAGCTGTTTGGCGCACCACCGGGGCGGGACAAGGCCGTGATGCGGTCTAGTGTGGCGATTGAGAGTGGGGTATGAGGGGGCGGGATTATCGATGCGTGTCTACTGAAGTGGGGGAAGTGCAGAACGTACTGCAACTACTTGTTATAAATCACGAACCCATTTCTGCGATGTCAAAAATCACCAAATCTCCGTCAGAAAATGCACTATAACCTTCCCTAAAGTTTAGCGCTTTTAGAGAAATCGCAGACCAAAACTCGTCTCCGAAAACTGACTTAACGTCAGAACCCCAAGAGTTTTCGAGATGCCATTTACCAACCAAATTCCAAAAATAATAAGGCAAAAGTTTTACACAAAATGAAAATCTATTTGTAGCGCCTTCGTATTCCCCAAAACCAAGAAATCCATCCTCAATATCTTTCGTTTTAAATTGATCATTAATAAAAAAATCGCAGGGAATTCCTTTAAACTCATTAGGATAGGATATAACCCCTGACATTTCCAGGGAGAGCGAGTCGCTATAGCTATAGTCCTGTTTTTTCTTTGATACTTGGATCCGAGTGACGCCAACTCCGTAACCAAAACTTGTCGGTTTCTCCACTGGAAAGTGAAAACGAATGAATTCTTCATCACCAAATTGCGATAACGTCCTCTCAAATCTACTCAAAGTCGATTGTTTTGGCATTGAGAATTCTCCCAATCAATATTTATAACGAGGCTGTAGAAAAACCCAAAAAAAGAGCCCGTTCCACCGCCTTCAATCTCATTTTTATTCAACCGGCCAATTCAGCCGGCACTTTTCAATTTTCGGGTTGGTTGCCCGCTATAGCCGCCAACCTGGGTATTTGCCGGGTTCAGGTGCCCATGCCCCGTACGCCAAGGGGCATTCCGGAGGTTTCTCTTCCCCCGATCACGCCGCCAACCGTCCGTAATTCGCCAGCTTCTCAATGTTGTGCACCAGGCAGTATAGCTGCCATTGGCCCTGTACCTTCTTCCTGCCCCGCAGACTGAACCGGTTCAGTCGTTTGTTGGTGCCGATGTTACCGAACACCGGTTCCACCACCGACATGCGGTGGCTGTAGATCTCTTTGCCTCGCTGGCTGTCCACCCGGTGCTTCATCCAGTCGGTGTAGTTGGGCAGGCGTTTGTTCTCGATGGTGAACGACACCTGTCGGCCAGACCCATTTCGGTGGTTGGCTGATGCCGGGTTCTGCATGCATTGGTGTTTCTTGGGGCAGTGCCGGCATTGCAACAATCGACCTTCGAAGTGCACCCGGATCTTGCCATTCTCGGCTTCCCGCTGCCCTCGATAAGTAAGCGACTGGCCAGTCGGACAGATGCAAGTCAGGCTCACTGGGTCGAACTGGAATTCACTGGCCGGGATGGTATCTTTCCACCCTTTGTCCGGCAGATTCTGATGACGTTTGCCGTACTTGTCTTTCTGGTGGTCGAACTTCGGATCCCGGCTGCGGAACTTGTTGTCCGGGATGTAGCCGTTGATCTGACGTTCGTGCAGGTACTTCATGTTGGCTTCGTTGGCAAAGCCAGTGTCGGCGGTGACAACGGTGCCTTGTTGATAGATGCTCTCGGCGATGCCCAGCTTTTTATAGCGGGCTTCAACCGTTTCCAGTACCGGTTGCAGGGTGTGGTGTTCCTGGCCTTCGCCAAAGGCCTGGGCATCAATGATGATCTGGTGTTTCCTATCCACCGTGGCCACGCCGTTATAGCCTTGGAGCGTGCCCTTGCTGGTGGTCATCTTGGCGCTTTCGTTATCGGTTATATTGCTCTTCACTTCCTTGCTCCGCTTCCCCCGGCCCATCCTTGGGCGGTTCGTCTTTAGGAAGCAGTTCACTTTCTTCAGGGATTCGTCCAGGGAGAGGACCGTCTTTGCCCGGCGGATATCCCGGTCCAGTTCGGCCTCGGTGGCCGCCTCATCCCGTTCATGGTGTTCCTTCAGGTGAAGGCGGATCAGTCGTCGCAGCTTTTTCCGTTTCTCTTCCAGTTCCTTGAAGGTGCCGGACCATTCCTTGGCGGCGTTGGAGGGCATCTTGCAGCCATCGATGGCGAAGAGTTCGTTACCCAGTAACCCCTGTTCGTGGCACACCAACAACACCTGCTCGAACAGTTCTTCAATCTCATCCGAGTGGCGGCTGACGAACTTCGCCAGGGTGGTGAAGTGGGGAACGGTATCGCAGGACAACGCCTTGAAGGTGATGTTGGTCTCGCAGCACCACTGTATTTCCCGGCTGGAGGTGATGCCCCTGGAATAAGCAAACAGGATGATCTTCAGCAGGATGGCCGGATCGTAGGCCAGCCGGCCGGTGTCTTCGTTGCGGTACTTGGGATGGAA
>NZ_JBJJLC010000042.1:0-69862 GCF_045449855.1 Marinobacter alkalisoli
TTAACGCCAGCGCACAACGGCGCCCTTGTAATGGAGGCGTAGCCGCAATGAAAAGGGCGTCCGGCGGCCACCGGCCGCGAATTGATGCGCCTTGTTATGTTTTACTTGAAATGGCCGTAAACGCCCCAGCCACGACCAGTTATGCCCAGATTCACCAGCAAGTCAGCCTCTTGCTTGCCCACATAGTCTGGATTTTCTGACTCCCAGATTTTGCGTTTAATGTACTTGGCCCAGACTTTTTCGAACTGACTTTCCGGATTTTTGTTTCCATTACAAACCTCGACGAAGCGCTCTTGGGCTGGTGTTTCAGGACTAATTGCCCCGCGCATGAGAGCTGCAAGCCACGAGCCGTATGTGACCAACAGCTCGATCTCGTCCTCGGAAAAGAGTGTATCGGGCACGTTGGGCTGAAACTCCATTTTCCGATATTTCATGTGCTCTGCTGAAGCCACTGATCACTCCAGGAAACATAACGCTTTTGTTCAGCGGCGCCCTGACAAGGGCGTCCGGTGGAGGCCGAAGGCCGAAACGAACTGGAACTAATTGTTAGAGAGCTGGCATTTAAGTAATGCCCTATCAATTAGCGCTCGAAGCTCGGTCTCGCCGAAAAGCCCAGGTGCATCCTGATTTACCGGATCAAAATATTCCAATTGCTCAGCGAGCTCATTGACTGCCACCCAAGCGGCCGAATTTCCAGAGACAGCTCTATCGTTAAGATTCCAATACACTGCATCAAAAGAGCTGACAAAAGTTCTGAGGTCAAAGCGACCCGACTGGGCTGCTTCTAAAAGATCTATCAATTCACACAGATCTGACATCTAGCCCTCTAACGCTGATGGTAACCGGCGCCGTAGCGCAGCGAAGGGAACCAAAAGCGGTACGCTTTTGGCGTCCGGTTGACCGCTTGGTTATCACTGTCTCAGTCATACTCTGCATGCTGAGGTAGATCATCCGCAATCTCGAACCAATGAGCCTTACTGCCTACGAATACATGGCGCTCTGCTTTTACTCCTGGGTCGGTATCGAGTGTTCCGAGTGGGAAACCATAGACCTCGGGGGCTGCATCGAATTTTGTATAGAGGCTGGAGCCACAGTTTGAGCAGAAACCTTTGTGCTCACCCGGAGAAGATTCGTAGAACTTCAGCAACTCTTGACCTTTGACGGTGTGCCAATCCGTGGATTGCACTTTAGCGCGGGTTCTGAACGCCGAGGCATGAAGCTTTCGACACATTGAACAGTGACAGTTCAGAACATCGGTCAGCGGACCGTTGATTTCGTATTGAATTCCCCCGCAGAGACAACTACCTGTTTGCTTCATTGATGCACCTCCTTGTGTGATAACGCTGCCAACACGCGCAGCTTTGTAGTGGAGGCGAAGCCGCAACGAAAAAGCTGTCGCTGTGCTTGGCCTTGTTATGGCTTGGCATAGTTCACCAACCTTGTCAGCTTAGAAATAGCCAACTCTCGATTACTTTTGGCCTTTGAAACTGACACACCAACCGAAGAGTAAGCTTCCAAAAAGTGGATGCCTGCTTCTGGATGGAAGGCGTAATCACGCCAGCAACCGAGAAACTGCTTTTTCGAGAAGGCCAGGTACCGTGAGAATTCTCGAACTGCCTGCTCATGCTTCTCGAAATCGGCCTCCAGTATGGCCGTAGTGCCACCCTCGCTGTGGTTTAGCTTAGAAATCGTCGGCTCAATGGTCTCACGAAACTTCGAGGCCGCTTCCCGGTATCGAGACATTCTGGCGTTGGCGAACAGGAAAAGCCCACCCAACAAGGCCGCAATTATCATGAACGGGTAAGTTGGAACATCTTCGGACATAAATACTCTGCTCACCTACCGTATGCCATAACGCCAGCCATAAGCGGCGCCCTGACAAGGGCGTCCGGTGGAGGGCCATCGGCCCGGAACAACCTTGATGGCCTTGTTAGGCCTATTCACCAGCCTTACCTATTTGGAGATCTATTTCTTCTATCCTTTCAGTAATGTCACTGTCATCTGTAGTATGGAGATCACCAACTCTAATTGACGCAACTAACAAGAAATACAAAGCAAATAGACATCCTATGTATAAAAATACTGACAAAAACTGGCTAAATATAAACCCAATGACAAGGCAGATTAAAGCGTGCATAAAATTTCTGAACGCTGCAAACAAGAGGGCTACCGAAGATAAAGTTAGCATCGCGTGATCATTAGATACTACTGATCTGTAAAAAAAACGACGATCTTCAAGGATATCTTTTCGTGCCTTTTTTCCCAGCAGGACCGCATGAGAAAAAAGCCATTTTCTTGATAAGTTCAAAAACAGTAACACCAGCCAAAATAATCCAGACCCTAGCGCTCCCTGTACCAAAATGGGAAGGTTCGTAGCGGCATCTATAATCTCTTGCACGTATTTATTCTCCTATGAGCCTAACGCCAGCCATAAGCGGCGCCCTGACAAGGGCGTCCGGTGGAGGGCCGTAGGCCCGGAACAGACTTAATGGCCTTGTTATTGGGCTGCAAAGCACCTGGGTTACCGCTTGGTGTAGCCATAGGTATCCGGGGCCTCAAAAATGGTTGCCACAGTCGCCATTGCCTCTTCCTTCGAAAGCTCTACACGTTGCAATAGAGCAATTGCTTCTTCTTGATCGCGAGACAAAATGGCCGCATCAAACTCATCCATGATACCGACATGAAAGAGACGCTCATTGATGGTCATTCCAGCCAGTTTGCTCATGATCGTCTAGAAGCCCTATAACGCTGTTGTTTAGCGGCGCCCATGTAGCGCAGCGAAATGGGCGTCCGGTGTAGGGCCGCCAGGCCCGGAACGTACTACAACACTTTGTTAAATTTTTCTGGACTGATACCGCTCCCGTAGGCATAGGCCGAGTGCCGCGGCACCAATCCCCAAACTATAACCACCGTAGAGCGAAGCTACTATTGCAGGAGGTAGTATCCACAAGAGCCTGAGCTCTTTCGCCCGCATTAAATAGGCCCCAAGGCTGGCTGCTGCAATGATGATTAAAGCATTGAAAGCAACGAAGCCTGAAAGATACAAAAACGGGTCTTGTGGTGCTGCGAAAGCCGTTGTCTGCTGCCGGAGATCATTGAAGTTCATGGCCAGTTGAACGGCTACAAAAGCGGAGTGGCCGAGTATGATTATCCCTAGCACATGCCGCAGTGACACGACGCCTCCCAAGAATTTAACGCCTTGGGTAAGCTGCCGGTTCGGAGCGCAGCGGAGTACCGGTCAGCTTGACCCTCTGGTTAAATGTTTTCTCGGTCCTTATCCATCTCGTACAGAGTTTGCCCATCTTTTGCGTCAATGGCACTCCAATAGGCGGGATCACGAATTCGATCTACCTGCTCACATACTTCGCGGTAATCATCTTCCAGCGTAGAAAGGCGTTGCTGAAGATCTTCGTTATCAGATTGTAAATCGTCGATTCGATCTTGGAGATTACGTAAAGATTCAGCGGTCGCGGGGAAGCGATTAATCTCGTGCCAAACGCCCATAGCCAGAGCGGCGATTGAGATATAGGTAAGCCAGTCCATTACTTTTCTCCCCTAGGACATTTAACGCCGCCAGCACGCGCGGCTTTGTAGTGGAGGCGAAGCCGCAACGAAAAAGGCGTCGCCGTGACTGGCATTGTTAAAGCCTTTATCGGGGTGGCAGGAAGTAGCCGGCATTCCGAAGCTCCTGAATTCTGTATCTACCAAGGTAGAACACACTTGGAATTACAACGACTCCCCACGCCACCAATACTGCGCTCAAATTTAAGTTGGACGTCTGCATCTCAGGTCTGAACTCGCCAAGCATGTAGAAAAGCGGAGCAACCAACACCATTGAATACAACACGTACACGGGCAGAGCGATTAGCATCTTGAGAGCACCCGAAAAATGCCTCGCTATGCGGAGAAGCGCGCCCACATAGCCCAATGTGGCCAAAAAGGCTCCTGGCACTCCAACTGCGACGATTAATAAAATATGCCAGACCATAGAAGCTTTAACAGCAACTAGACCGAGTTCCACGATATTGCAAAAAAGTGCGTTCTCGATAACACCACTTTTCTATCGCGCTTCACGGCCTTAAGTCTCAAATTTAACAACAGCTTAGCCCAGCTATTCTCAAACCACCACGTAATCGCTTGACTTCCTGTTTTTGCCCAACCAATAATACTGTACATATATACAGCAACAAGGAGGATTGCCAAATTGGACGGCAAACAACCTCAACCGCGCCTTCGCGACCATGTGCGCGCGGTTATTCGTGTTAATCGTTACAGCATTCGTACCGAAAAATCCTACTGGTACTGGATCCGTTTTTTCATCCGCTTCCATCAGATGAAGCATCCGAGGGATATGGGGCCGGTGGAGGTAAATGAATTTCTCACATGGCTAGCGGTTCATCGCAATGTAGCCGCCGCCACTCAGGCCCAGGCGTTGAATGCACTGGTGTTTCTTTACGCCAAGGTTCTTGATTTACCCTTGGGAGAGATTGGCTCGGTTGTTCGTTCAAAAAAACCAAAGCGTTTGCCCGTTGTGCTCTCTCATGATGAGGCTATGAAGATCATCAGGAAACTGGGGGCTCCCTATCACCTTCTGGCATCATTGATGTACGGTTCCGGCCTGAGGGTGACCGAGGCCTGCCGATTAAGACTCAAGGATATCGATTTCAATAATCAGGTCATCATTGTTCGGGATGGAAAAGGCGCGAAAGACAGAACAACCCTCATGCCTGGAAGCCTGATCTCAGAGCTGGAGCGCCATATCGCCTCAGTTCGAAAGGCGTGGAAGGCAAAGGAGCTGGCTTTCCAGACACCGGTAAGCCTTCCATTTGCGCTGGCCCGCAAGTATCCCAGCGCCGATATGTCATTGGACTGGCAATGGCTGTTTACCTCACAGAGTCTGAGCAAAACCGACCAGGGCAAGGTCGTTCGTCATCACATTCATACCAGCTCCGTCCAAAAGGCAGTAAAAGCTGCTGTCGCTGAATCTGGCATTGGCAAACCTGCCGGCTGCCACACCTTCCGGCACACGTTCGCAACGGAATTACTGAAACGGGGCAACGACATCCGCACGGTCCAGGATCTGCTTGGCCATGCGGACCTGCGAACCACTCAAATCTACACCCATGTTCTGGGTCAGGGTTTTGCCGGGGTTCGCAGTCCACTGGGTTAAGGGTCAGTGAGTCCTCACCACTCCAGTTGCGCCCCGGTCTGGTACTCAATCACCCGTGTCTCAAAGAAGTTCTTCTCTTTGCGCATGGTGGCTTGCTCATCAAGCCAGGGCGATACGTTCTTCGCCCCCGGGAACGGTTCTTCCAGCCCCACGGTTCTGGCCCTGCGGTTAGCCACGAAGCGGAACTGTTCGCTGTGGTACTCGGCGGAGTAGCCCAGAATCGGGTCGCGCAGGATGTAGTCAGCGTAGGCGGTTTCCGCCGCTTCGGATTCGTCCCACATGTCGCGCACGGCTTTCGGGTCCAGGGTGATGTTTTCCTCTTCCAGGATCTGGTTGACCACTTTCAGGCCGAAGGAGAAGTGCATGGCTTCGTCCCGCAGGATGTATTGCAGCTGTTCGCCGGTACCACGCATCAGGCCGCGGCGTTGCAGGGCGAAGATGGGGCTGAAGCCGTTGTAGAACCAGGCGCCTTCGAACACCGCTGCGAAGAACAGGTAGGACATGATGAATTCCTGCAAGTCGTCCTTGTTGCGCAGGTTCATGTCGGAGCGCATGGCGGCGGCGAGGCGGCGGTTGGCCATCTGGATCTTACCGTTGATGGCGGGCACCACGCGGTAGCGGTTGTAGATTTCGCTCTGGTCCAGGTTGAGGGTTTCGATGCAGTGCTGGTAGGCCCAGGTGTGCATGGCTTCCTCGTACACCTGCCGCGCCTGGTAGATCTGCAGTTCCGGGGCGCTCATTTTCTCCATCACCGCCAGGCCGATGTTGCGCATGGCCAGGATATCAGAGGTGGTGAGGTAGGCCAGCACGTTCTCGTATACGTGCTTTTCCGGCGCAGTCAGGCGGTGGTGGTAGTCGTGGACGTCCTGGGCCATGTTGACGTCCAGCGGGGTCCAGTGGTTCTTGTTGGCGTTCATGAAGTACTCCCAGGCCCAGGGGTACTTGAACGGCGCCAACTGGTTGATGTCGGTTTCGCCGTTGATGACGCGTTTGTCGTCGACGTTGACGGGGGCCGGGGCGCCCGTGGCCTCCGGCCGGGATGCGGTTTTTGATTCGTCGTCCCAGTTGAGCATGATAGGTCTCCGGTATTATTGGCAGGCTTCGCAGTCTGGTTCGTCGATGCTGCATACCTGCGGTTGCGGGGCGGCGACCGGAGCGGTTTTTTCGGCGCCGGTGGCGCCCAGGGAGCGCAGGTAGTAGGTGGTTTTCAGGCCGCGTTCCCAGGCCAGTTGGTACAGTGCGTCCAGCTTCTTGCCGCTGGGTTCGGCCATGTACAGGTTCAGGCTCTGGGCCTGGTCGAGCCATTTCTGGCGTCTTGCGGCGGCTTCCACCAGCCAGCGTGGGTCGATCTCGAACGCGGTGGCGTAGCGGGCCTTGAGTTCATTCGGAATGCGGTCAATCTGTTGCACGCTGCCGTCGAAGTATTTGAGGTCGTTGACCATCACGTTGTCCCACAGGCCTTCGGCCTTGAGGTCCCGCACCAGGGAAGGGTTCACCACGGTGAACTCACCGGAGAGGTTCGATTTCACGAACAGGTTCTGGTACGCCGGTTCGATGGACTGGGACACACCCACGATGTTGGAAATGGTCGCGGTGGGGGCAATGGCCATGACGTTGCTGTTGCGCATGCCGTTCTTCGCGATCAGCTCCCGCACCGGTGTCCAGTCCAGGCGGGTATTGGTGTTCACGGACAGGTCGCCTTCGCGCCGGGCTTCCTTCAGCAGGTTGATGGAGTCGATGGGCAGGGTGCCCTGATGCCACAGGGAGCCTTCGTAGGTTTCATAGGCGCCTCGTTCGCCGGCCAGGGTAGCCGATGCGCGGATGGCGAAGTAGCTGAGCTGTTCCATGGCGACATCAGCGAATTCCACCGCTTCCGGGCTGGTGTACGGCAGGCCGAGTTGATAGAGCGCATCCTGAAAGCCCATCAGGCCCAGGCCAACCGGGCGATGCTTCAGGTTGGAGTTTCTGGCCTGGGGTACAGCGTAGTAATTGATGTCGATGACGTTATCGAGCATGCGCACGGCGGTGGCTACGGTTTGTTCCAGGCGTTGTACGTCCAGTTCGCCATCGCGGATATGGGCGGCCAGGTTCACCGAGCCCAGGTTGCACACGGCGATTTCGTCGGCACTGGTGTTGAGGGTAATTTCAGTACACAGGTTGGAGCTGTGCACCACGCCCCGGTGCTGCTGCGGAGACCGCAGGTTGCACGGGTCCTTGAAGGTAATCCACGGGTGGCCGGTCTCGAACAGCACGGTGAGCATCTTGCGCCACAGCTGTTTGGCGGGGATTTTCTTGGACAGTTTGATTCTGCCCTGCTCCGCCAGCGCTTCGTAATGCTCGTAGCGTTCGCGGAAGGCGTTGCCGTACAGGTCGTGCAGATCCGGCACATCGCTGGGGGAGAACAGCGTCCAGTCGCGGTCTTCGCGCATGCGTTCGATCAGCAGGTCCGGCACCCAGTTGGCGGTGTTCATGTCGTGGGTGCGACGGCGTTCATCGCCGGTGTTCTTGCGCAGTTCCAGGAATTCCTCGATGTCCAGGTGCCAGCTTTCCAGGTAGGCGCACACCGCGCCCTTGCGCTTGCCACCCTGGTTCACCGCCACGGCGGTGTCATTCACCACTTTCAGGAACGGCACCACGCCCTGGCTTTGGCCGTTGGTGCCCTTGATGTGGGAGCCCAGCGCACGCACCGGGGTCCAGTCGTTGCCCAGGCCGCCGGCCCATTTGGACAGCATGGCATTGTCGCGGATGGCGCCGTAGATGCCTTCCAGGTCGTCACCCACGGTGGTGAGGTAGCAGGAGGACAGCTGGGAATGGCGGGTGCCGCTGTTGAACAGCGTCGGGGTGGACGCCATGTAGTCGAAGGACGACAACAGGTTGTAGAACTCGATGGCTCGTTCGTTCGGGTTGTCTTCCCGCAGCGCCAGACCCATGGCCACGCGCATGAAGAACACCTGGGGCAGTTCCAGGCGGGCGCCGTTCCAGTGCAGGAAGTAGCGGTCGTACAGGGTCTGCAGGCCGAGGAAGCCAAATTGCAGGTCCTGTTCCGGCTTGATGGCCGCGCCCAGGCGTTCCAGGTCGAACGTGGCCAGGGCCTCGTCCAGCAATTCGTACTGGATGCCGGCTTCGATAAAGGCACTCAGGGCCTGGGGATAAATCTCCGCCAGCGGCAGGCTGCGGGGCAGGTCCAGTGCCGTGGCGGTTTCCATGCGCAGCTGTTCCAGCAGGAGGCGGGCGGTGACCGCGCTGTAGTCCGGCTCCTGTTCAATGCGACCACGGGCGGTCATCACCAGCGCCGACAGCACGTCTTCCTCGCCGATGCCGTCATAGAGATTGCGCAGGGCGTCTTCCACCAGGGATTCGCCATCAATGCCTTCCAGCCCGGCGGCGGCCTGCTCTACCTGAAGCTTCATCAGGCCCAGGTCCAGCGGCACGGTGTCGCCATTGGCCTGTTTGACGGTCAGGTGGGGGTGTGCTTCCATCGGCGCATGACGGGCCCGTTCGCGAGCGTGTTCTTCCCGGTACAGCACGTAGGCGCGGGCGACCTTTTGTTCCTCGGCCCGCATCAGCGCCAGTTCCACCTGGTCCTGGATGTCTTCGATGTGGACCTTGCCACCGGCTTTCAGGCGCCGGCTGATGGCGTGTATGACCTGCTCAGTGACGCGCTGGACGGCATCGTGGATGTGGGCGGAGCCGGCGGCTTTATCGCCTTCCACCGCCAGGAAGGCCTTGGTGACGGCCACGCTGATTTTCGCCGGATTGAATCCAACGAGGGTGCCGTTGCGTTTAATTACCTGAAGGGAAGCGGTATCGTCTGGTTGGGAAGCGTCGGCCGGGGGTTGGGCCACAGTGGCAGTGGACATCTCGGTTCTCCTGAGTACGCGTTGGTTTCCATGTCCTTCGCGTAGGCAGAGAATCGGAGAGGCGGCACGCAGGTTACACGTAGGTCGGATTAGCAAAGCGTAATCCGACATCGGTGTTCGGTCAGGCCGTGTTTGTCGATTCTGCTCACCTTGTAAACGCGAAGGTGCAGTTGTTTTCCCTGGCAGGTCTTCGGACTCAGGGGCGTGAACCGTGTGGTTCGGCCTTGCGTGGCGACTTCCCGGCGGTTGCCAGTGTCATGGTGCCACGCTCGTTCCCCAATACCGCTGCGCGTCAGTTCCGGAGTCTCACCGGATTCCCGATACCGTCGAAGTGTTTACAAAATAAACACTATATCTGGTATATGACCAAGGATAGGGACACTATATACACGAAATGCCACGGCAACAAGGCACTTTTTATGACGGCCGCGGTCAACCACACAGACATCGGGTTCATCAACGGAAGCGAGTATGAAAAAACCGGATTCACTGAACGCCCTGTTTCTGGGCACGGCACTGCTGGTCGCCAGCGGAGCTGTCGTTGCAGACACCAGCATCAAGCCGTTTTCGCAAATGGACCATCTGGACGATGGCTGGGAGCCACTGGAATTCCCGAAAATCGATCGCCACACCACCTACCGACTGATTGAGGAAGACGGCACCCAGGTGATCGAAGCACAAACCAGCAACAGTGCCTCGGGCCTGATTGCCCGCCTGGATGTCGACCCCGGAGATTCACTGGTCCTGCGATGGCGATGGAAGGTGTCCAACACCTTTGAGAAAGGGGATGCCCGCAAGAAATCCGGGGACGACTACCCTGCCCGCATCTACGTGGCGTTCGAGTTCGAACCGGACAAGGCCGGCTGGTTCGAACGGGCCAAACGCAAGACCGTGGAAGCCGTGTTTGGCGAGGAACTGCCCGGAAACGCCATCAACTACATCTGGGCCAACCAGCTGGCGGAGGGGAAAACCGTAGCCAACCCTTACTCGGAAGAAACCATGATGATCGCGGTCGCCTCCGGTGAGGATAAGGCCGGCGAATGGGTGACCGTGGAGCGGGATATCGTGGCGGATTACCGGGCGGCATTCGGTGACGAGCCCCCGCGCCTGCGGGGCGTGGCCATCATGTCGGATTCCGACAATACCGGGGAGTCCGCCACGGCCTGGTACGGCGATCTGGAATTGCGTGAATGACCTACTGCAATAGGTCCTCGGGGAACCCGGGAATAAAGGATCCCATGTCCGCCTGTCGCGCCGGCGGCACTTCACCCCGTTCCGACAGCCTCAGGTAAGCATCGTCGAATTCCTCGCGCAGGATGGCGGCCTTCGGGTTGGCCAGGGAGAAGATCCAGGCGCCGTTGCGGGTCCTGACTTCGGAATCCCTGAGCACCCGGTCCGAAGGATGCGTGAGAATTTCCCGCACGGGCTGCCGGTAGTCGAGCAGATAGTCACCGCGTTTGCGCTTTAACATATCGATGCCGGAGCGGTGGTTGGGCGCTTCGGTTATGTCTATGTTATCGGCGGCTTTCAGCCTGCCCAGCAGACCGCCATAGGTGTAGCCGCCAATCACAATCAGTGTCTTGCCCTTGAGGTCGTCCAGGTGGGTCAGCGGTGGCGTGCCCTCCACGTACCAGGCACTGAGTTGCACTGGAATCGGACTGACCCAGGTTTCCAGCACCGCATCCTTGAGGGACGGAATGCCGGTCAAGCCGGGCCAGACATCGATGTTTCCGTTTTGCATGTAAAGATAGATCCGGCTCACCGGCAGATAGATAAAATCCGGCGTGTAACCGGCTTCCTCCGCCACCTTGCGGGTCAGGTCAATGAACAGGCCATCCGCTTCGCCATCGGCATTACGGTATTCAATGGGCGGGAACTCCGCGTAGGCAATCCTCAACACCGGGCGGTCGTCCTCGGCCTGGGCAGGCCCGGCCACCATCAGCCCCGCAGCGGCCAGCATGGTGGCCAGTGCCCACTCCCTGAAAAACCGGAAACACTGTCTGCCCATAGCCTTCATCATTTTGTTGCGGTCTTATTAAAGACTAACAGAGTGCAGCGATTATGCACGTCGCTCTCACCCGTACCTAGCGCAGGATAACCAGCGGCTTTTCCGCAGTCTTGAGCATATTGGTGGTGGTGCTGCCCACCAGGAACTGACGAATGCGGGAATGGCCATAGGCGCCCATCACCAGCAGGTCGATATCGTGCTCTTCCTGATAGGCGTGCAGGGTTTTCTCCACATCGCCGGCGCGAATGGCCAGATGCACTTCGCACCCCAGGTCCGCCAGCATGCGCTCGGCTTTCTTGAGCTGTTCCCAGCGATCGTTGGTATCCGGGCCAATCATCACCAGGTGCAGGGGAAAGCCCCTGAACACCGGGCTGTTGGCCAGCAGTTCGATACCCTTGAACGCGGTCGCGGAACCATCGAACGCCAGCATGGCGCTGCGCGGCTCGGAGAAGTTATCGGGCACCAGCATAATCGGACGGTGTACGCTGCGGATCACGGTTTCCAGCTGGCTGCCGATGTGTACATCACGTTCGGTACTGGTTTCGCCGTGCAGGCCCATCACCAGCAGGCGGGTCTCGCTTTCAATCGCCAGCAGGGAGTCGGTCAGGTCACCGTGGCGCTGGCGCTTGATCACATCCTGAACGCCGCGGGATTTCACCCGTTCTTCGGCGGCATTGAGCATATGATGGCCCTGCTCCAGCGCCAGCTTGCTGCGCTTCTGGTCCAGTTCCGCCAGTTCCTCCATCAGGTGTTCCCGGCTACCCAGGCCAATGCTGCCCGCCATATCTGTCTCTGCCGGGTAACGCTCCTCATCCAGCACGTGAAACAGCATCAGCGGTGTTTCCATGCGCTGGCTGGCCCACGCCGCATAATCACAGACGGCCAGTGCCGCCCTGGAACCATCAATACATCCTACGACCCGGGTCATCGTTACCTCGCTACCTTGGTTCGACTTTTTATTGTCATTATGCGGATTTGCATCAGCACTGCCTTGAGCATAATGAGTAGTCATATCAGTGCCCCATCAGCTGGTCAACTGCATCCGGCTTGTCGTGCACGCCGAAACGGTCAACGATGGTGGCGCTGGCTTCATTGAGGCCGATCACCTCCACATCCGCGCCTTCACGGCGGAACTTGATCACCACCTTATCGAGGGCGCCTACGGCGGTAATGTCCCAGAAGTGGGCACGGCTGAGGTCAATCACCACCTTGTCCAGGGCTTCCTTGAAATCGAAGGCGGCGATGAATTTCTCCGAGGAGCTGAAGAACACCTGGCCCACCACACGGTAGGTGCGGGTTTCACTGGCGTCATCGAGTTCCGAGCCGACGAACATGAAGTGGCCGATCTTGTTGGCAAAGAACAGTGCCGCGAGCAGCACACCGGCCAGCACACCGAACGCCAGGTTGTGGGTCGCGACCACGACAATCACCGTCACCACCATGACGATGTTGGTGGACAGCGGGTGCTCTTTTAGGTTGAGAATGGAGTCCCAGGAAAAGGTACCGATGGACACCATGATCATCACCGCCACCAGCGCGGCCATGGGGATCTGCACCAGCCAGGCATCCAGTACCAGCACCATCACCAGCAGGAAAACACCCGCGGTAAGGGTCGACAAACGGCCACGGCCACCCGATTTGACGTTGATAATGGACTGACCAATCATCGCGCAGCCCGCCATGCCGCCCAGCAGGCCGGAACCGATGTTGGCGATACCCTGGCCTTTACACTCGCGGTTGCGGTCACTGGAGGTATCGGTGAGATCGTCCACGATGGTGGCGGTCATCATAGACTCCAGCAGGCCAACCACGGCCAGAGCCACGGAATACGGCAGGATAATCATCAGGGTTTCCAGGTTCAGCGGCACATCCGGCCACAGGAAGATCGGCAGGGTGTCCGGCAACTCGCCCATATCGCCGACGGTACGGATGTCCAGATTCAGGAAAATGGCCACCGCGGTCAGACCGACGATACAGATCAGCGGAGATGGCAGGATTTTGCCAACCCTCGGAATCAACGGGAACAGGTAGATAATGCCCAGGCCAGCGGCGGTCATGGCGTACACGTGCCAGGTGACATTGGTCAGCTCCGGCAACTGGGCCATGAAGATCAGGATCGCCAGGGCGTTGACGAAGCCGGTCACCACCGAGCGGGACACAAACCGCATCAGCCCGCCCAGCTTCAGGTAGCCGGCACCGATCTGCAACACGCCGGTCAGCAGGGTCGCGGCCAGCAGGTATTCCAGGCCGTGCTCTTTCACCAGGGTGACCATCAGCAGCGCCATGGCGCCGGTGGCGGCGGAGATCATGCCCGGGCGACCGCCCACGAAGGCGATGATAACCGCAATACAGAAGGAGGCGTATAGCCCGACCTTGGGGTCCACACCCGCAATGATGGAGAAGGCGATGGCTTCGGGAATCAGCGCCAGCGCTACCACGATGCCTGCCAGCAGGTCACCGCGAACATTGGAGAACCAATTGTCTTTTATCGATTTGATCATAAACGTTTCCGGTTAATTCAGGACTGCAGAACGACGGCATCCCCGCCCGACCATAAGCCAGACGGGGACTATAAAACCGTAATGTTCAGATGTGATTAATGACCATGTACAGGCCGACGGCGCCCATCACAATCATGTAGGGGAAAGCCATCACCACCATGCGACCGTAGGAAAGCCGCACCAATGGTGAAATGGCGGAAGTCAGCAGGAACAGGAACGCGGCCTGCCCATTGGGGGTTGCCACACTCGGCAGGTTGGTGCCGGTGTTGATGGCAATGGCCAGGGTCTGGAAGTGGTCGTAGCTGATGCTGCCCGCATCCAGTGCCTGCTTGATCTCGCTGATATAGACAGTGGCAACGAAGACGTTGTCACTGATCATCGACAGCAGGCCGTTGGCGATAAAGAACATGCCCGGTTGCTGCTCCACCGGCAGTGACAGGACATACTCGATAATGGGCTTGAACAGATGCTGTTCGTGGATCACCGCCACGATAGCGAAGAACACCACCAGCAGCGAGGTGAATGGCAGGGATTCCTGGAACGCCTTGCCGATCTGGTGCTCATCGGTGATGCCGGTGAACGAGGTGATCAGGATGATCACCAGCAGGCCAATCAACCCCACTTCCGCCAGATGGAACGCCAGCCCCACCACCAGGATCAGCGCCGCGAGGGCCTGAATCCACAGGGCCGCCTGATCGGCCTTGGTGCGTTTATTGCGCTCGTTGTCGGCAAACTCTTCCAGCACGCGCCGCACCGGCTTCGGCAGGCGACCGCCATAACCGAACCAGCGCAGCTTCTCCAGCAGCCAGCAGGTGGTCAGGCCGGCAAACAGCACCGGAATACTGACCGGCGCCATGTGCAGGAAGAAGCTGGCAAAATCCCAGCCCACCACCTTGGCAATCAGCAGGTTCTGGGGCTCACCCACCATGGTCGCCACGCCGCCCAGCGCGGTACCGATGGCACCGTGCATCAACAGGCTGCGCAGGAAGGCGCGGAAGTTTTCCAGGTCTTCCCGGTGCAGTTCGATGACATCGTCATCGCTGTTGGCGTTGTGATCCTTGTGCTGGTAGCCCTTGCCCGACGCCACCTTGTGGTACACCGAGAAAAAGCCCACCGCCACGCTGATAATCACCGCCGTCACGGTCAGCGCATCCAGGAAAGCCGACAGCAGCGCGGCGGCGGCACAGAACAGCAGCGACAACGCCGACTTGGAACGCACACCCACCAGGATCTGGGTGAAGGTCACCAGCAGCAACTCCTTCATGAAGTAGATGCCGGCCACCATGAACATCAGCAGCAAGATGACGGGGAAGTTAGTGAGTACTTCCATATACACTGCGTCAGGCGTGGTAAGGCCGATCAGCAGAGCTTCCACCGCCAACAGGCCACCGGGCAGCAGCGGGTAACACTTCAACGCCATGGCGAGGGTAAAGATGAACTCACCGATCAGCAGCCAGCCTGTGACGCCGGGACCAAACACATACAACACGATGGGGTTGATGATCAGGAACAGCAGAATGACCTGTTTGTACCAGACAGGCGCCTTGCCGAGAAAGTTGTGGGTAAAACCTGAGATGACCGAGTTGGGCATTACAAAATCTTCTGAGTGATCGGGCGATAACCATAATGCGACGGAGAAGCCGCATCTTCCTTGATATTTGTGTACCGGTCAGTCAGCCACAGGTGGTAAAAATCCCCACCATTGGTCGTAGTTAACCAGCAGCACAGGTCAATCGCACGCTAGGGCGGAGTGATCATCAGAGAGTGTTTGTAGGGGGCGGGCATGGACTACGGTTCCGGGTGCGCGTGTTTTGGGGCGCGAATAGTACCAGAAAAATGAACTGAGGGTAAGCAGATGAGACATCGTCGCTTACCCTACGCTCCTCTTCGGTCAGGGTCTGGTTGACGACGTTTCAACGGAATCCGCCAGCATCTCGGCGGTAATCGCCGACAGGGTCCAGCCCAGATGACCGTGACCGGTGTTGTAGAACACCGTTGGCAGGCGACCCGCCCCGACTCGCGGCATCATGTTGGGCAGCATGGGACGCAGCCCCGCCCACGGCACCACTCGTCGGGTACAGACCCCCGGGAAACACTGCTCGACCCAGCGGGTAAGCGGCTGAATCCGGTCATCCCGGATATCGCGATTGTAGCCACTGAATTCCGCGGTACCCGCAACACGGAAGCGGCCATCACCGAGGCGGCTGGTGACGATCTTGGTGGCATCGTCCAGCAGGCTGACCGTCGGCGCTGATTTCCGCGAGTCCTCGTCGTCGAGCTCGACGGTGATGGAGTAGCCTTTGACCGGATAGATGTTGACCCGGTCGCCCAGCTTTGCCGCCAGCGCCCGGCTACCCACGCCGGCACAAATCACCACGCCATCAAAAGTGTCCCGGTGTTGCTGTTCGCCATCATCGGCTGTCACCCAGGCGTGGTTCTGATCCGCGCTGAGTTCGGTGACGGTGTGTCCGTAGCAGGTCCTGACCCCAAGGCGCAGGATCGCCTCGGCCAGGCCGTTGGTGAACTTGTGGATATCACCGGTGGAGTCGCTCTCGGTATAGAAACCGCCGTAGTAGCTTCCCGCCAGCGTCGGCTCAATCGCACGCATTTCGTCCGGCGTCACTGCCCGACGCTCCAGGCCGCCGGCGGCCAACAGTTTCGAGACATTCGCCGCGTGGTCGAAGCCGGCCTTGTCCCGATAGATGTGCAGGATGCCCTGTTTCTTCAGGTCGAAATCGATGCCTTCTTCCTGCGCCCAATTAAACAGATGCTCACGGGCGGCGATCGCCAGACGGGCCGTTTCAGTGGTGTTCTTTTCGTACTGGGGAATCGCAGCGATGAACTCGGCAAACCAGCTCAGTTTGTGCCAGGACGGTTTGGGATTGACCAGCAGCGGCGCATCTCTGTGGGACATCCATTTGATGCCCTTGATAATCGTCTGCCAGTTATTCCAGACCTCCGCATTGGAGGCTGAAAGCTGGCCACCGTTGGCAAAGGAGGTTTCCATCGCCGCGTAACGGTGCTTTTCGTAAACGGTAACATCCAGGCCGCGTTTGGCCAGCGTGTAGGCTGTGGTGATGCCGGTGATACCACCGCCAATAACCGCAATTCTCTTCATGGCACTCTTCATGGCAATCTCCAGGGCACTTTCCGCAAGGCGTCCAGGGTTCCCTCCCTACCCAGAGGGGCAGGAAGCACCCCTTCCGTCACGGAACCTGAGAGATTCACGCACCGTTTCAGCGAAACTGGCGGCTTGCTCCTTCGGTGTGCCGACTGACGCAGTCGTCGACAGCTCTTCGGAAAGTATTCATGTCAGCGGTCCTTTTGCCTGAGAGTTTCCGGGGCAGTTGCTCCTTCGGCGCCGAGCGCACGGTTGTGCGACTCAGTCTCTCCCGCTGACACATCTATTCTGTCACTAATAACAGACTGCCATAGAAAGTAGCAAATAACTCGGCTTTACAACACCTTTACTGCCACACACAGGATGTGGGATTCGGGGAAATGGTGAGCCTGCCGCGCCCGTTGAACAAGCTGCGGCAGGAAATGATCGTGCTTTCCCGGGTGTCCGGGCGCGGTGATCAGAAGCGGTAGGAGACGGACGCCGTTATATTACGCTCGGCCCCGAAGTAGCAGAACTCCAGGATGTTGTAACAGGAGGCCACGTATTCCTTGTCCAGCAGGTTGTGCACATTGAGCTGGGTACTGACACCTTCCAGGCCCACCTTGCCGAGGTCATAGCCCAGCGCCAGATCCACCAGGGTGTAGTCCGGCACCTTTTCGGTGTTGGCGTCGTCGGCATAGATATCCGCCGCATAGCGAACCCCCACACCGGCATTGGCGCCATCCAGCACACCATCGTTGAAGCGATACCCGGTCCACAGGGTCAGCTGGTGCTCCGGTACCTGGCTGGCGGTATTGTCCTGGCGATAGGCTTCCGATTTCTCAAAGGTAACATCGGTGTAGGCGTAACCTGCCTGTACGTTCAGGTTGTTGTTGATCCAGGCCTTCGCTTCCAGTTCCAGGCCCTGGGACTGGATTTCACCAATACCGCGATAAAAAGTGTCCTGGGGCAGCTTGGTGGCCAGGTTTTCCTGCTTGATGCGGAACAGGGAAGCGGTGTACTGATCACGCGTACCCGCTGGCTGGTACTTCAGCCCGGTTTCGATCTGCTGGCCTTCGCTAGGCTCCAGCAAGTCGCCGTTTTCGTCGGTGAAAGCGCTGGGCGAGAACGACGTGGAGTAGGACACGTAGGGCGCAATGCCATTATCGAACAGGTAAAGCAACCCCGCCCGACCGCTGAACTGGGTGTCGTCCAGGCTGGTGACATTGCCGGTATCCCGGTCGGTATTGTCGATTTCCACCCAGTCATGACGGCCGCCCAGGGTCAGACGCCAGCCGCCCATGGCCAGCTGGTCCTGCAGATACACGCCGGTCTGCTTCTGCTCGCGCAGGTTGCGTACCGGCGGGAACAGGGCCGTTGGTTCGGCACCGTAGACAGGGTTGAATGCATCAATGTTCGGGAACGCGCCGGACGGCCAGACCACGTCGTTTTCCCGCTGCTGGTAGTCGAGGCCCACCAGGACAGTGTGGTCAACCGGTCCGGTGAAGAAATCCGCCTGAAGCTGATTATCCACCGTCAGTGCCTCAAGCTCCTCGTCGCCACCGGAGTAATAGCGGAACAGCTCGGTATCGTTGGCCCAGCCAAACGCATATACCTGCTTGAGTTCCACATCGGATTCCAGATAGCGAAGGTTCTGCCGGCCGGTCCATGTATTGTTGAAGCGGTGCTCCAGTTCATAGCCGAGCATATACATGTCGCGTTTGAACTTATCGTAATCCGGTTCGCCCTCGAAGAAAGTATTGTCGATTTTCTGGCCGTTACGGGATTCGACGGTACCCTCATACGGCAAGCCACTGTGATGCCCACCCTCGGGATCTTTCTGCAGGTAGGCCAGCAAGGTCAGGCTGGTGTCGTCGGTCATATCCCAGGTGAGTGACGGGGCGATCGCGTGGCGCTCCTCTTCCACATGGTCAAACTGGGTATCCGAGGCGGATGTAATACCTGTCAGGCGATAGGCCACCCGCTTCTCTTCATCGAGGGGGCCGGTCAGGTCGAACGCAAAACTGCGCTGGGCGTTATTGCCAGCAGTCACCCGAACCTCTCCACCTTGCTGGAATTCGGGCTTCTTGCTGGTCATGGCGACCAGACCGCCCGGCGAGCCCTGACCATAAAGCACGGACGTTGGGCCCTTGACGATTTCAATGCGCTCAAGGAACCAGGGATCAATGGTGAACGAGCTGAAAGAACCGGCATCACTCATGACCTTGAGGCCGTCAAGGTAGGTGTTATTGATGCTGCCGTCAGAGAAACCGCGGAGAATCAGGTAGTCATAGCGGTTGGAGGCGCCCACCTGGTTCGTGGACACGCCCGGCGTATAGTTTGCTGCCCGCTGAACTGTCTTTGCGCCTTTTTCCTCCCATTCCTCGCGATCAATCACGGAAATGGCCTGGGGCGTTTCGACATAGGGTGTTTCGGTTTTGGTTGCACCGCGAGTCGCAATAACGTCCAGCCCTTCCAGTACCGTCGTATCATTCTGTTGGTCGGTTTCCGAGGCAGTTACGGGGGATGTCAGGCCAGCAATAGTCAGGGCCACCGCCAATGGCAGCCTGGAGCGTTGGAACATGGGTGAGACCTCAATTGTACGTCTTAATTTGGGAATGAGAATTATTATACTTTAACCTACGGCACAGGTATGGGAAGTGCTGGAATTCGTATGCGGAATGCCAAACAGGTGGTTCAGGTGGAACTTAGATCGCTGGGTGAAACACCGAACTGTTTACGGAAGGCTGTCGCAAAGTTGGTGGCATGGCGGTAACCGGCCCGATGCGCCGACTGCTGCACGCTGTATCCCTCTTCAAGGCAACGCTTGGCGAGCTCCAGGCGACAGCTCCGGAGGTATTCAAACACCGTCTGGCCATAGACCCGCCGGAACTTGTAACGCAGGCTACTGGTGCTCATGGCGGCCCGGTGAGCAAGATCGCCCAGGGAATGGTCCTCGGCCGGCGCACATTCAAGGACACTGCGTACCGATTCCAGGCGCCGGATATCCTGTCGGGATACCCCGGCATGACCCGGCTCCCGGATGTCACGACCGGGCAACCCCAGCGCCATCAGTTGCAAGGCAACGCCCTCCAGCAGGAGTTTCCTCTGCAATTCAGGCAGTGAGGTTTCAAGATGTTGCTTCAGCACGTTGAGCAGGCTTGACGGTACCCGCCAGGAATACACCGGGTGCTGCGAGGCTTCCAGCAACTCGGTCAGGAGGGCATTGTGGGGGCTGGGGCTTGCAAGATGGCGCGGGTCCAGCGCCAGGGTGACGGTTTTCAGGCGCTGGCCCGGCAACTGCACGGCATGGAGCGGGTGGTTCGGACCAAGTTGAAGGCTCAGGGCCATGCCGGGATGCAACTCGCTTTGCCAGCCCCCCGCTTCGAGACTGATACGCCCCTGCAATACCACAACGATTAACAGCGGCGAATGCCCCAGTGACAGCGACTCGTAGGGCTGTAACACGTCCAGATCGGAATTGGTCAGCCGGAACCCGGATGGCAGCACGATCTCGTTAACCAACCCTCTGGCTACCGGCTGGTTAAATGACTGATGGCCCAGGCCGGACAGGCTGGGAAACTGGTAATCAATGCCATGATCCCGGCCAAAGCTCAGGAAATCATGGGCGGAAAACGGGCGAGTTGGAGAAAAGCCGTGAAGTTCCGGCAAGGGAATCTGGCCTCCGTTATTAGCGGGTCTTAACGGAGGCCAGAATATCAGGAGCTTCGGACAGCTTCAATAATAATGAGAGTTATTATCATCCACTGATGATGACGGCCATTATTCCACCGTCACACTCTTCGCTAGGTTCCGCGGTTGATCCACATCGGTGCCCTTCAGGACCGCCACATGATAGGACAGCAACTGGAGCGGAATGGTGTAGACAATCGGCGCGGTGATCGGGTGAACCGAGGGCAGCTTCATGACGTGAATACCATCCTGGGGCTTCACATCGGCGGCCTGGTCGGCGAACACGAACAGTTCACCGCCGCGGGCGCGGACTTCTTCCAGGTTGGATTTCAGTTTCTCAACCAGGTCGTTGTTGGGCGCCACCGTAACCACCGGCATTTCACTGTCCACCAGCGCCAGCGGGCCGTGCTTGAGCTCACCGGCGGGGTAGGCTTCGGCATGGATATAGGAGATTTCCTTCAGTTTCAGCGCGCCCTCCAGGGCTACCGGGAACTGTGAGCCACGGCCCAGGAACAGGCTGTGGTGCTTGTCCATGAACGCCCTGGACATCTCCGCAATTTCGCCATCCAGCGCCAGTACCTGGTCGGCCTGGCCCGGCAACAGGTGAATGGCTTCCACGATCTCTGCTTCGGTGTCTGCAGACAGGCCATTGTGACGCGCCAGTGCCAAGGTAAAGATCAGCAATGCCGTCAACTGGGTGGTGAACGCCTTGGTGGACGCCACACCGATCTCCGGGCCCGCCTGGGTCATGATCACCAGGTCGGATTCCCGCACCAGGGAACTGCCCGGTACGTTACAAATGGCCAGCGCGGCGCGGAATCCCGCTTGCTTGGCCTGGCGCAGGGCGGCCAGGGTATCGGCGGTTTCACCGGACTGGGATATGCACAGGAACAGGGTGTCGGGCTGGATCACGTGTTTGCGGTAACGGAACTCGGACGCTACCTCAACGGAACAGGGCACGCCGGCCAGTTCCTCGATCCAGTACCGCGCCACCATACCGGCGTGGTAGCTGGTGCCACAGGCAATGATCTGGACGTGGCGCACGTTCTCAAGCAGCTTGCCCGCCGAGGTGCCCAGGGCCTGCTCCAGCACGTTGGTCTTGGTCAGGCGACCTTCCATGGTGGCCTTGATCACGCGCGGCTGCTCATGGATTTCCTTGAGCATGAAGTGGCGGTATTCGCCCTTGTCGGCAGAATCCGCACCGTGTTCGAAGCGGGTAACCGGGCGCTCAACGAGGTTGCCGTCGCGATCATGGATCTCGACGCGGTCGCGGCGGATATCGGCGATATCGCCCTCGTCCAGGAACATGAAACGGTCGGTGACCGGTAGCAGCGCGAGCTGGTCGGAGGCGATGAAGTTCTCGCCAATGCCCACGCCAATCACCAACGGGCTGCCTTCACGACAGACCACCAGGTGGTCGGGCTCATCGGCATGGACCACGGCCAGTGCGTAGGCGCCACGAAGAAGTCTGATCGCTGATTTGACCGCATCGTGCAGGTTGTCCTGCTCACGGTAGTGCTTTTCGATCAGGTGGGCGACCACTTCGGTATCGGTCTGGGAGGTGAACTCGAAACCCTCGGCCCTGAGCTCATCCCGCAGGTCCTGATAGTTTTCGATAATGCCGTTGTGGACAATGGCCAGCCTGTCACCGGACATGTGGGGGTGCGCATTGAGGCGGGACGGTTCACCGTGGGTTGCCCAACGGGTATGGGCAATACCAACGGTGCCTTCCAGGGCGTTTGCACCAATGGCATCCGCCAAAGCAGCGACCTTTCCCACTTCCCGGGCACGCTGCACGGTATTGCCGCCATCCATGACCGCCATGCCGGCGGAATCATATCCCCGGTACTCGAGCCGCCGCAGGCCTTCCAGAAGAATGCCCTGAACTTCACGTTCCGATACCGCACCTACAATGCCACACATGTGTTACTCACCTGTCAGAAAATTCGCTGTGTTACCGGACCGGTCAGGACTTTTTGACCGGCCGGTCCCAGTCTGCAATGTTGCGCTGACGACCACGGGCCACCGCCAGTTCGCGATCAGACACATCACGGGTAATGGTGGAGCCCGCGCCGATGGTGGCGCCTTCGGCAACCGTTACCGGTGCCACCAGGGAGGTATTGGAGCCCACAAAGACACCGTCCCCGATCACCGTCTGATGTTTATTCACACCATCATAATTGCAGGTGATGGTTCCTGCACCCACATTCACATTACGACCCAGTGAGGCATCGCCCACATAACTGAGGTGGTTGATCTTGCTACCCTCGCCGACAACCGCCTTTTTGGTCTCAACGAAGTTGCCCACCTTGGTGTCGTCAGCCAGGCGGGTACCGGGGCGCAGGCGGGCAAACGGACCAATCTGAGCATTGGCGCCGATCTCGGCGCCTTCAATAACCGAATGGGCGTTGATCCGGGCGCCGGCGGCAATTTTCGCATCGCGGATAACGCAGCCCGGACCAATGGAGACACCGTCCGCCAGTTCCACATCACCTTCAAACACCACGTTGACGTCGATCAGGATGTCGTTGCCAATCGTCAGATTACCCCGAACGTCTACCCGGGCGGGATCAGCGAGCGTGGCGCCTTCTGTCATCAGGCGTTCAGCTTCCCGACGCTGAAACCAGCGTTCCAGTTCCGCCAGTTGCAGGCGGTTATTCACACCCTGCACTTCAAAGGCATCCCTGGGCTGGGACACAGCCACCTGCATGCCATGCTCCACCGCCATGGCGATGATGTCGGTCAGGTAGTACTCGCCCTGGGCGTTGCGGTTGGAGAGCTGGGGCAGCCAGTCCTTCAGGCGCCGGGCCGATACTGCCAGGATGCCGGTGTTAACCTCACGGATCTGCTGCTGGGCTTCACTGGCGTCTTTTTGTTCGACGATGGACGTCACCTTGCCCTCGTCGTTGCGGATAATCCGGCCATAACCCTGGGGATTCTCCATAGTCACCGTCAGCAGGCCCAGGGTGTCGTTATCGATCTGCGACACCAGTGCCTCCAGAGTGCCGGCGCCGGTCAACGGCACATCACCGTAGAGCACCAGTACCCGGGCATTATCCGGCAGGTCCGGTAATGCCTGGGCCACCGCGTGGCCGGTTCCCAGCTGATCCTGCTGCAGCACCCAGTTCACCGGTTGTTCCGTGGTGGCCGCTTTGACCTGATCCGCGCCATGGCCGATCACCGCATGAATCTGCTCGGCCTCAAGCTGACGCGCGGTCGCGATGACATGATGGAGCATGGGGCGGCCCGCCACGGCGTGAAGGACTTTGGGCAGTGCGGATTTCATTCTCGAACCCTGGCCGGCAGCCAGGATAACGACGTGTAGCGGACTCATAACAACGGAACCCCAGGTCAATGGTCGGGTTGTTTATATAAACGAAAAAACCGCGTCCCTGACAGATGGCGGATTTCCCTCCGAATCGGACGATTCGGAAAGAAACCGGCTATCCGCTTCGGGATGCGGCTTCAGATCAGGCGATACCAGGCTGACAATCGCTATTAACGAATGTGATTGCGCAGTTTCTGGATGGTGCGCAGCTGGGCGGCGGCTTCCGCCAACTCTGCTGCGGCACGGGAATACTCGAATTCGCCTGTTTTGTTTGCCAGTGCCTTCTCGGCTTCGCGCTGGGCTTCCAGTGCCGCTGCCTCGTCCACATCCTTCGCGCGAACGGCGGTATCGGCCATCAGGGTCACCAGGTTGGGCTGTACTTCCAGGTAACCCCCGGAAACGTACAGCACTTCCTCAGCGCCACCCTGCTTGACGATCCTGACTGCACCGGGCTTCAGGGCCGTTAGCAGCGGAGCGTGGCCGTACTGGATACCCAGTTCACCTTCGGTACCGGTAGCGGTCAGCATCTCCACCAGGCCGGAGAAGATTTTCTCCTCGGCACTAACGACGTCACAATGTACGGTCATAGCCATTTATTACGCCTCTTGGGTCAGAAAGTGAAGAAAAGAATTACTTACCTTCCTTCGCCTTCATTGCCTTAGCCTTCTCAATCGCTTCTTCGATACCGCCGCACATGTAGAACGCCTGCTCCGGCATATCGTCGTATTCACCATTGAGGATGCCCTCGAAGCTGGCGATGGTCTCTTTCAGAGACACGTACTTACCGGGAGAACCGGTGAATACTTCAGCAACGTGGAACGGCTGGGACAGGAAACGCTCGATCTTACGGGCGCGGGATACGATCAGCTTGTCGTCTTCAGACAGCTCGTCCATACCCAGAATCGCAATGATGTCCTTCAGTTCCTTGTAGCGTTGCAGAACGTTCTGCACGCCACGGGCAACATCGTAGTGCTGATCGCCGATCACCAGCGGATCCAGCTGACGGGAGGTGGAGTCGAGCGGATCGATCGCCGGGTAGATACCCTTGGAGGCGATGTCACGGCTCAGTACCACGGTCGCGTCCAGGTGCGAGAAGGTGGTTGCCGGAGACGGGTCGGTCAGGTCATCCGCCGGTACGTAGACCGCCTGGATGGACGTGATGGAACCGGCTTTGGTGGAGGTGATACGCTCCTGCAGTTCACCCATCTCCTGGGCCAGGGTCGGCTGGTAACCTACCGCGGACGGCATGCGGCCCAGCAGTGCGGATACCTCGGTACCGGCCAGGGTGTAACGGTAGATGTTGTCCACGAACAACAGTACGTCACGACCTTCGTCCCGGAACTTCTCGGCCATGGTCAGGCCGGTCAGGGCAACACGCAGACGGTTTCCGGGAGGCTCGTTCATCTGCCCGTAAACCATGGCTACCTTGTCCAGTACGTTGGAGTCCTTCATCTCGTAGTAGAAGTCGTTACCTTCACGGGTACGCTCACCTACGCCGGCGAATACGGACAGACCGGAGTGCTCTTTGGCGATGTTGTTGATAAGTTCCATCATGTTGACGGTCTTACCAACACCGGCACCGCCGAACAGACCAACCTTACCACCCTTGGCGAACGGGCAGATCAGGTCGATAACCTTGATGCCGGTTTCCAGCAGGTCGGCAGACGCCGCCTGGTCGGCATAGCCCGGGGCTTTGCGGTGAATCGCCCAGCGCTCTTCTTCGCCGATCTCGCCCTGTTCGTCGATGGGACGACCCAGCACGTCCATGATACGTCCCAGAGTCTGGGTGCCCACGGGTACTGAAATCGGTTTGCCAGTATTGTCTGCTTTCAGGCCACGCTTGAGGCCTTCGGTGCTGCCCATCGCGATGGTACGTACAATGCCGTCACCCAGCTGCTGCTGGACTTCCAGAGTTGTCTCACCACCTTCAAGCAGCAGTGCGTCATAAACGCCTGGCACGGAGTCACGTGGGAATTCCACGTCGATAACCGCGCCAATGATCTGAACGATGTGTCCGCTACTCATGCTCGGTTCCTCGTTATCTTGATAGTCATTAAAACCAGTAGGATTGTGGGCCGGATCAGACCGAAGCCGCGCCGCTCACAATCTCCGATATCTCTTGCGTAATGGCTGCCTGACGGGCCTTGTTATAAGCCAGTTGAAGCTCGTCAATGATGCTGCCAGCGTTATCAGTCGCGCTCTTCATGGCAATCATCCGAGCAGCCTGCTCGCAAGCCAGATTCTCTACCACTCCCTGATACACCTGGGATTCGATATAACGTGGTAGCAGCCCATCCAGGATGGGGCGTGCATCGGGCTCGTAGATGTAATCCCACTGGTGACCGACTTCTTCATCTTCGCCTTCAGGCAACGGCAGAAGCTGTTCCGCTTTCGGCTGTTGCGTCATGGTGTTCACGAACTCGTTGCTCACCAGGTACAGGCGGTCAATCTTGCCTGATTCGAATGAGTTGAGCATAACCTTGACGTTACCGATCAGCTGTTCTGCACTGGGGTTGTCGCCCAGATGGGTCAGAGCGGCAACCACGTTTCCGCCATAATTGCGGAAGAATGATGCACCTTTCTGCCCGATGGCACAGAGGTCGGTCTCAACACCTTTGCCTTTCCATTCACGCATTTCACGAACGAGAAGCTTGAACGTGTTGCCGTTCAGGCCACCACAGAGTCCCCGATCGGAGGAAACCACGATGTAACCCACGCGTTTGACGTCACGATCCTGCATGAACGGGTGTCGGTAATCCTGGTTTGCCTTGGCAATGTGCCCGATTACCTGACGCATCTTTTGCGCATACGGGCGCGTCGCCTGCATGCGTTCCTGAGCTTTACGCATTTTACTTGCCGCCACCATTTCCATGGCGGAAGTGATCTTCTGCGTGCTCTTGATGCTTCCGATCTGGTTACGTATTTCTTTTCCGACGGCCATAAGTCACTGCCTTTTCAAGTTAGACACTCATGTAGACCAACGGGCCCGCCGCAGCGGGCCTCGGGCTTACCAGCTTTGAGTGGTCTTGAATTTTTCCAGAGCAGCTTTCAGGCCGGCAGTAATTTCGTCGTTGAAATTACCGTCTTCACCGATCTTGTCGAGCAGTTCTTTCTGTTCGGAACGCATCCAGTCCAGCAGTTGCGCTTCGAACTTAACCACACTGTTAACCTCGACATCGTCCAGGAAACCTTCGTTAGCTGCGAACAGTACGGTACCCATTTCCGCGACGGACATCGGGCTGTACTGGTTCTGCTTCATCAGCTCGGTAACGCGCTGACCGTGCTCAAGCTGCTTCCGGGTGGCTTCGTCCAGGTCAGAGGCGAACTGGGCGAACGCCGCCAGTTCACGGTACTGGGCGAGGGCCAGACGGATGTTACCGCCGAGCTTCTTCATGATCTTGGTCTGGGCTGAACCACCTACCCGGGATACGGAGATACCGGCGTTCATCGCCGGACGGATGCCGGAGTTGAACAGGTTGGTTTCCAGGAAGATCTGACCGTCAGTAATGGAGATCACGTTGGTCGGTACGAACGCGGATACGTCACCGGCCTGGGTCTCGATGATTGGCAGGGCGGTCAGGGAACCGGTCTGGCCTTTCACTTCGCCATTGGTCAGCTGCTCTACGTAGTCAGCGTTCACGCGGGATGCGCGCTCCAGCAGACGTGAGTGCAGGTAGAATACGTCACCCGGGAAGGCTTCACGGCCCGGCGGACGACGCAGCAGCAGGGAGATCTGACGGTAAGCGACGGCCTGCTTGGACAGGTCATCGTAAATGATCAGGGCGTCTTCACCACGGTCACGGAAGTACTCACCCATGGAGGTACCGGAGTACGGGGCGAGGAACTGCATCGAGGCCGGGTCGGCGGCACCGGCGGCAACCACGATGGTGTGGTCCATGGCGCCGTGCTCTTCCAGCTTGCGGACTACCGCTGCGATGGAAGACTGCTTCTGGCCAACGGCAACGTAGATACACTTGATGCCGGTGTTCTTCTGGTTGATGATCGCGTCGATCGCAACCGCGGTCTTACCGATCTGACGGTCACCGATGATCAGCTCACGCTGACCACGACCGATCGGAACCATGGTATCGATCGCTTTGAGACCGGTCTGTACCGGCTCATCAACGGATTGACGGGCGATAACGCCCGGTGCAACCTTCTCGACCGGAGAGGTCTGGGAAGTGCCCAGCTCGCCCTTGCCGTCAATCGGGTTACCCAGACCGTCGACCACGCGACCCATCAGTTCCGGACCAACCGGAACTTCCAGGATACGACCGGTACAACGAACTTTCTGGCCTTCAGCCAGATCTTCGTAGTCACCCAGTACAACCGCACCAACAGAATCGCGCTCCAGGTTCAGCGCCATGCCGTAAGTGCCGTTGGCAAATTCAATCATCTCACCGTACATAACGTCGGCAAGACCGTGGATCAGTACGATACCGTCGGAAACGGAAAGAATCGTACCTTCGTTCTTAGCATCGGAAGAGATATCGAGCTTTTCGATTCTCTTCTTGATGATGTCACTGATCTCGGATGGATTCAGTTGCTGCATGCCTTTGTCCTCAAACCTTGTGCTGAAATCAGGAGCCCAGAGACTTGGCCATCTTGGCCAGCTTGCCTCGGACTGAAGCGTCTATAACCAGGTCACCCGTGTTTACTACTGCACCGCCGATCAGGGACTGATCCACTGCGGTTTCCAGGGTCACCTTGCGCTCCAGCTTTTTGGACAGCGCGTCGATTAGCTGCTGCTGTTGTTCCGCGGTCATTTCAAACGCCGTGCTCACCTGAAGGTTTACAGTGCGTTCAAGATCCGCACGGTACAGGTTGAACAGGGCTGAAACTTCCGGCAGCAGGGCCAGACGCTTGCTTTCAGCAAGAATCAACAGGAAGTTTCTGAGTGCTTCAGGCAGCGGCTCTTCAAAACAGTCAGCGAAGAGTTCCGCCTTGCGTTGCTCAGACAGGCCGGGATTGGCCAGGATGTTCTTTACCTCTTGGTCAGCCGCAACCTGAGCGGCGAAAGCCAGAGCCTGATCCCAGAGATCAACGGCGTTCTGGTCTTGCGCGGCGCCAAAAACGGCTTTCGCGTAGGGTCGGGCTAACGTTGTCAGTTCTGCCATGATGACCCTCTTTTAGAGTTCTGCGGCCAGCTTTTCCAGCATCTCGCTGTGAGCTTTGGCGTCTACAGAGGTTTCCAGAATCTTCTCGGCACCGGCAACGGCAAGTGCTGCCACTTCTGCTCTCAGTGCGTCGCGAGCCTGAATACGCTCCTGTTGAATTTCCGCCCTGGCCTGCTCAATAAGCCGATCGCCTTCCTTGCGGGCATCGTCTTTGGACGCCTCGACAATCTGGGCGGCACGCTTGTTGGCCTGGTCAATCAGGGCTGCAGCTTCTTCTTTCGCCTTGTGCAGTTCCTTGGAGGCTTTCTCCTGCGCAAGTTCCAGATCGAGGGATGCCCGATCTGCGGCAGAAAGGCCGTCGGCAATTTTCTTCTGGCGCGCTTCCATGGCCGCGGTAATCGGCGGCCATACATATTTGACGCAGAACCAGACGAAAATAGCGAAGGCAATCGATTGCCCTATCAACGTAAGGTTTATATTCACGGCAATATACCTCTTGCTATTCGTTGCGTCCTGGTGTCCGGAAAATCGGGCGCGACCTCAATTCAGTGACGCAGCGCCCGCATCTTACGGCTGATTAACCAGCAACAACGAAGATCAGGTACATCGCGATACCAACGCCGATCATCGGAACCGCGTCAAGCAGACCAGCCATGATGAATGTCTTGGTTTGCAGCTGGTTAGCCATTTCCGGCTGACGTGCAGTGGACTCGAGCAGCTTGCCGCCCAGCAGGCCGAAGCCGATGCCAGTAGCCAGAGCGCCCAGACCGATGATGATCGCTGCTGCAATAAATACCATTTCCATTGAAGACTCCTCAGTTTTCTCAGATAGTTAAGGGTTTGTGTTTTAAAGCGTTTTAATCAGTGATCTTCGTGCGCCGCGCTGAGATATACCACAGTCAGCGTTGTAAAGATAAAGGCCTGCAGCGTAATTACCAAAAGATGGAAGATGGCCCAGGGTACGTTCAGCGTCCATTGGGCCCACAGCGGCAGCAGCGCAATCAGGATAAATATGACCTCACCGGCGTACATGTTGCCGAACAGACGCAATGCCAGACTGATCGGTTTAACGATGAGTACCAGCACTTCCAGGAACAGGTTGAACGGTATCAGCAGCCAGTGGTTAAAGGGCTGCATGGACAGTTCCTTGGCGAAGCCGCCGATGCCTTTCACTTTCAGGCTGTAGAAGATAATCAGCAGGAACACGCCGAGGGAGATACCGAAGGTACCATTGGGATCGGTGGTCGGCACGATCTTGAAGTATTCCAGTCCCATCGCGTGGGCAATGGTGGGGATGTAGTCGACCGGGATCAGCTTCAGGGTGTTCATCAGCAGGATCCAGACGAAGACCGTCAGTGCCAGCGGCGCAATCAGCGGATTGCGGGCGTGGAAACCGTCTCTCACCACGCCCTGGATAAATTCAACGGTCATCTCCACCACGTTCTGCAGGCCAGTTGGTACGCCGGTGGTTGCACGCTTGGCCGCAAAGCGGAACAAGCCGAGGAAGAGAATACCCATGAACAGGGACCAGCCCAGGGTGTCTACGTGAAACGCCATGAAGCCCATGTCCGAAGCTTCCTGGGCAGTTCGTGCGAACGTCCAGGTGGCTTCATCGACAAGGGTACCGTCCGCGCGCTCGTAGCCTTCCGGGAGTTTGCCGTAGGTGAGGTTCGTTAGGTGGTGCTTTATATACTCTACTGGGGTATCAGCTGCCATACTGCTCTCGTCCAGTCATCGCTGTGGTTGCGGCCGGATGAGGAAGCGCAACACTGCACTCATCACAACCATCACAGCAAAAGTGAATAACAGAGCCGGTACGTGTACTGGCTCCATTAAGATGAAAACGGCCGCAAAAAACACTGCGGTAAGGGCGATCTTGATGCTTTCCGCCCGGAACATGTTTCCCACCATCAGGTGCGCCTGTCGGGCGCCTTCAAACCGGTACATCCGGTGGGCAAAATACGCGTTTGGTATGACAAATATAAGACCGCCCACAAAAGCGGAATACCCGGCCAAACGACTTTCAATAGTCCATAACAGGCTCAGAATGACGATAAAGGTAAACTCAATGGCCAACCATCGGGCCAGAGGCAAGCGGGTGATTCGTGATCGGTTATTACTCATACCACCTGCTGTCATTCCAAGCGCGCGAAATTATATGTGTTAACCGATAGGTGTTCAACAGAACCGATGGGAAAATTTGGTGGAAAAATAACCAGAATTCTCGCCAGATCACAGCAACTTCACACAAGTTGTGCTGCCTAACCATCACAATCACGACATGTGGTGGTTTCAGGCTCAAACGGTACTTTGGGATGAAATGTTACAAACCTTATCGGATGTGGCCCAAAATCCCATCCAGTTCGTCGAGGGAGCTGTATTCGATCACCAGTTTGCCCTTGCCTCTCTGGCCATGATCAATGGATACCCGCGCACCCAGGCGTTCGGCAAGATCGTCCTGCAGCGCGCGAATGTTCGGATCCACTTCGCCCCGGGACTTCTTGCGATCCGGCGTTTCCTGCTGCACGCGGCGAACCAGCGCCTCGGTCTGACGAACCGACAGCGATTTGGCCACCACCTGTTTCGCCACCTGCATCTGCTGTTCCGGCTGCAGTGTCAGCATGGCGCGGCCATGGCCCATCTCCAGGTCACCGTGTTCCAGCATCAGGCGAACGTCTTCGGTCAGGCCGATCAGGCGCAACAGATTGGTGATGGTGGTGCGGCTTTTACCCACCGCTTCCGCTACCTGGGCCTGGGTCAGGCCGAATTCGTCCTGCAGCCGCTGCAGAGCGAACGCTTCTTCAATGGGGTTGAGGTTCTCGCGCTGGATGTTCTCGATCAGCGCCATGGCGATGGCGGCTTCGTCCGGCACATCGCGGATGATGGCGGGAATGCTGTCCAACTCGGCCATCTGGGTGGCCCGCCAGCGACGTTCACCAGCGATCAGCTCGTAGCGACCCTCTGCAATCGGGCGGACGACGACCGGCTGCATGACACCCTGCTGGCGAATAGAATCCGCCAGTTCCTGCAGGGCGGCCGGGTCCATATCACGACGGGGCTGGAAACGGCCACGCTGAATCAGGTCAATCGGCACCTCGCGGAGTTCACCGTCGTGGTCATGGAGCTCCTGATCCAGATTGACCCTGGAGCCCTGTAGCAGGGCGCCCAGTCCACGTTCACCCAGTCCTCGTTTCTTCGCCGCCATGGTGTCTGTCATTCTTCCCAGTGAAAATCAGTGTGCAAAGGAAAGGTAGTCTACACGGCAACGGCCGTGGATGTCTTTTGCGCTTTGTGGCGACGGACCATTTCTCCGGCCAATGCCAGATACGCCACAGCCCCTTTGGAGGCACGATCATATTTCAGCGCCGGCACGCCATAACTGGGCGCTTCCGCCAGGCGCACATTACGGGGAATCACCGCCCGGTAGACCTTGTCACCGAAATACTCGCTGAGCTGACCGGACACGTCGAGGGTCAGGCTGTTGCGGGGATCGTACATGGTACGCAGGATACCCTCGATCTGCAGGTTGGGGTTCACCGTTTCCTGAATCTGTTCAACGGTATTCATCAATGCCGCCAGCCCCTCCAGGGCGTAGTACTCACACTGCATGGGAATCAACACGGTGTCCGCGGCGGACAGGGCGTTGACGGTCAGCAGGCTGAGGGACGGCGGGCAGTCGATCAGGATGTAATCGTAGTTGTCACGAACGGTATTGAGGGCCAGACGCAGGCGGTGTTCGCGACCGATCTCGTTCATCAGCTCCACTTCCGCGGCGGTCAGGTCGCCATTGGCGGGTAACAGGTCAAACCCGGAGGCCTCGGCCAGGAAGGTCACTTCGGCGGCAGTGGCACGCTTGGTCAGCATGTCATAACCGGACAGTTCCAGGGCATTTTTATCCACACCACTGCCCATGGTGGCGTTGCCCTGGGGATCCATATCCACCAGCAACACCCGGCGCTTGGTCGCGGCCAGGGAGGCGGCAAGATTAACGCAGGTGGTGGTTTTACCCACACCGCCTTTCTGATTGGTCACTGCAATCACACGCGCCATGTCTTGCCTCCTTGATACTGGATTACTGGGACTGCGCCGCCCGGTCGATCACCAGCAGGTGCCGTTCGCCGTCTGAGGCGGGCACGTGCAACGGATGGCGGGATTTTACCTGCCATCCAGCCGGAAGCGCAGCTACTTCATCATCCGGAAACTGGCCTTTCATGGCAAGGAACTCACCATCATCTGCCAATAAATCCCCGCACCAGGTCACCAGGTTCTCCAGCGCGGTAAAGGCCCGGCTGCTGACCTGGCGGAACCGGAGGTCGGGATCGCAGCTCTCGGCGCGGCCGTGAATGATCTCGACATTCTCCAGACCCAGCTCCAGCACACACTGGGTCAGGAACCGGGTTTTCTTGCTGTTGCTGTCGAGCAGGGTGAACCGCTTGTCCGGCAGGGCAATGGCCAGGGGAATCCCGGGCAGGCCACCGCCGGCGCCCACGTCCAGCAGATGCTCCGTGGTCACAAATGACAGGATGCTGAGGCTGTCCAGCAGCTGGCGTGACACCATGTCCCGGGGATCACGCACCGCCGTGAGATTGTAGGCGCGGTTCCACTTGTTCAACAACGCCAGAAAGGCCAGCAGTTGCTGCTGCTGGTGTGCGTCGAGGTCAAGCCCCATGTCCGCCAGCCCGTCCTCGAGCTGGCGCTGCCAGAGTGCGTCACTCATAAGCGCGGATCAGGCCGTCTGCTTGCGCAACAGGTCGCGCTTTTTCAGGTGCACCAGCAACTGGGACACCGCCGCCGGCGTCACGCCCTGGATGCGCGAAGCCTGGGCCACGGTTTCCGGCCGTACGGTCTTGAGCTTCTGCTTGATCTCGTTGGACAGGCCGCCAATAGCATCGTAGTCCAGATCCACCGGCAACGCGGTATTTTCGTTACGGCGCAGGCGCTCGATCTCGTCGGTCTGACGGGAAATGTACCCCTCGTACTTGATCTCGATTTCCACCTGGTCAGCCACCACCGGATCGTCCGCCTGCGCCGCGCCGATCTCGGCAATGTGTTTGTAGACAATTTCGGGACGACGCAGCAGTTCCGCCAGGGACTGGTCGCGGGCCATCGGTTGCTTGAGGAACCCGTTGGCCCGCTCACCGGCGTCAGTATTCGGGTGAATCCGGGTGGATTCCAGGCGGCTGCGCTCGCTGGCAATGGCGTCGCGCTTGTTGTTGAACTTCTGCCAGCGGTCGTCGTTCACCAGGCCCAGCTTGCGACCGGTTTCGGTCAGGCGCAGGTCGGCATTGTCTTCCCGCAGGATCAGCCGGTATTCGGCACGACTGGTGAACATGCGGTAGGGCTCGGAGGTGCCCATGGTAATCAGGTCGTCCACCAGTACGCCCAGATAGGCCTCGTCGCGGCGCGGGTACCACTCGTCTTTTTCCTGGGCTTTCAGAGCGGCGTTGATGCCTGCCAGCAGGCCCTGGGCACCGGCTTCTTCATAGCCGGTGGTACCATTGATCTGGCCGGCAAAATACAGGCCCTGGATAAACTTGGTTTCCAGGGTATGGCGCAGATCCTGGGGGTTCAGGAAGTCATACTCAATGGCGTAACCGGGCCGGGTAATATGGGCATTCTCGAACCCCGGGATGGAACGCACCGCCGCCAGCTGGATGTCAAACGGCAGGCTGGTGGAAATACCGTTGGGGTAGAGCTCGTTGGTGGTCAGCCCTTCCGGTTCCACAAAGATCTGGTGGGAGTCCTTGTCGGCAAAACGGTTGACCTTGTCCTCGATGGACGGGCAGTAACGGGGACCAATACCCTCGATGTTGCCGGCAAACATCGGCGAACGGTCGAAGCCGCTGCGGATGATGTCGTGAGTCTGCTCGGTGGTACGGGTGACGTAACAGCACACCTGCTCGGGATGCTGGTTGCGACTGCCGATGAATGACATGACCGGGGTGGGATCATCACCCCACTGTTCCTGCATCACCGAGAAATCCACAGACCGGGCGTCGATTCGTGGTGGGGTACCGGTCTTCAGGCGACCAACGTTGAACGGCAGCTCCCGCAGGCGCTTGGCCAGGGCGTTGGCCGGTGCATCGCCGGCACGACCGCCGGAATGCTGCTGCATGCCGATGTGGATAACTCCGCCCAGGAAGGTGCCGGTGGTCAGCACCACCGTCCGGGCATTGAAGCGGATACCGGTCTGGGTGACCACGCCGGTGACCTGATCGTTTTCCACAATCAGATCGTCCGCCGCCTGCTGGAACAGGGTCAGGTTGGGCTGGTTTTCCAGGGTATGACGGATGGCCGCCTTGTACAGCACCCGATCCGCCTGGGCACGGGTGGCACGCACCGCAGGCCCTTTGCGGCTGTTCAGCACGCGGAACTGGATACCGGCCTGATCCGTGGCCTCGGCCATGGCGCCCCCGAGGGCATCGATTTCCTTGACCAGATGACTCTTGCCAATGCCACCAATGGCCGGATTGCAGGACATCTGTCCCAGGGTCTCAATGTTGTGGGTCAGCAGCAGGGTTTGCGAACCCATGCGTGCGGCCGCCAGCGCGGCCTCGGTACCGGCATGGCCACCACCAATGACAATGACATCGAAACGGCTCGGAAAATCCACAGTTCACCTCGGAAATCGGGGGATAAAAACAGGGCGGGGAGTATAACGCCTTGCCCCGGAAAATGCAGTCAGAATGTGCAAATTTTAACCAGATCGACTTGCAATGAAAACCGACGCCCGGACAACCATGCCGAAGAGGCCACGCGACATGCCCGGCGGGACAACAGCGAAACAGAAATCGTTATATTTTCAGTGGTTTGGAAAACTCTTCTCAGAAAAGTTTTCAAGAAAGTTATCCACATGCAAGAACACTTATTATACAGCCGAAAATGCACAATAACTTATTGTTTTTATTGAATTCAATTATATTCGTCCAACGCTTGTCCGTAGCTTATTCAAACCTTTATCCACAGCTGACAGACAGGGAACGGGCAAAATCCGGTCAGAAATCATCCGCCCGCTTTTGTGGCGCAGTTGCCAGCCCCTGGCCGCCACCGGACTGGCTGGCCTGCTTCTCCAACTCCACCGCCACCGCGTTGGTGGACTTGGCAAAGCGTGCCAGCAGGTTGTACAGCACCGGGATGATGAACAGGGTCAGGGTGGTGGCGAATACCAGCCCGCCCAGGATCACCACACCGATGGAAGCGCGGCTTTCAGCACCGGCACCGGTAGCGATCACCAGCGGTATGGCGCCAAACACCGTCGAAATGGTGGTCATCAGTACCGGCCGGAAGCGCAGGATAGCCCCTTCAAGGATGGCATCCCGGACCTCATAGCCCTTGTCCCGGAGCTGGTTGGCGAACTCCACGATCAGGATGCCGTTCTTGGCCATCAGCCCCAGCAGCATGACGATACCAATCTGGCTGTATATGTTCAGGCTGATGCCGGCCCAATACAGCGCAAACAGCGCGCCGGTGACCGCCAGCGGGACCGACAGCATGATGATCAGCGGGTGTATCCAGCTTTCGAACTGCGCCGCCAACACCAGGAAGACGATGACGAAGGCCAGCCCGAAAGTCAGGTAAATGGCCGCCGAGGAATCCTGGAATTCACGGCTGAGCCCCTTGTAGCTGATGCGGGCCTCCGGGGGCAGATTATCCACAGCCAGGTTATTCAGGTACGTGAGGGCCGAGCCCAGATCGTAACCGTCGGCGAGCGAGCCGCTGATAACCACCGCCGGCAAGCGGTCGATACGCCGCAGGTCGGGATTGGCGCCGATTTCACGCACCGACACCAGGGCTTCCATTGGAATCAGCGCACCGCCCTCACGGGGGCGGAGGAAGACCTGGCCAAGGTCCTCAGGCGTGGCGCGGTCGGCATCCGCCGCCTGCACAATAACGTCGTATTCCCGACCGCGATCGACATAGGTGGTCACCTGGCGGGACGCCAGCATGGTCTGCAGGGTCAGCCCCACATCCTCCACCGTAATGTCCAGGTCCGCCGCCCGTTCACGGTCGATATTCACCCGCAACTCCGGTCGGGTCAGTTCGAAATCGGTCTCCAGGTTCAGCAGATCGGGGTTCTCCTTGGCCCGTTCCAGCAGTTCCTCGCTCCAGGCCTGGACCGATTCATAGTCCGGACCACCAACCACGATTTCCACCGGCTGGTTGAACCCCCGCTGCCCCAGTCCCGGCGGATTCACCGCCACGGCGCGGATGCCGGGAATACCGGCAAGCTTGCCCCGGAGTTCGCTGGTGACCTGTTGCTGCTTGATATCCCGCTGTTCCCAGGGAGTGAGCCCCATGATAATGAAGGCATTGTCCGCCTCATTACGGAACCCGACGATGGAGAGCAGACGATCGGCAATCCCGTCCTCCAGGTAGGGTAGTAACTGTTCCTCGGCCTTTTTCACGTGATGATCGGTGTATTCCACCGTCGATCCCCGGGGTGCGCTGACCGGCATGATAATCACACCCCGATCTTCGATCGGCGCCAGTTCCTGGGGCAGCTTGGGAAACACCACCGCAATCAGCACCATGCCCACCAGCCCGAGGCCAAGCAGCAAACCCGGCTGACCCAGCGAGAACCGCAGCAGGCGTTCGTAGCCATGGGTGAGGCCATTCAACACTTTCTCGGAGGCACTCCAGAGCCGGTGTCCCTCTTCGGTTTCCGGACTGTGTTTCAGCCATTTGGAACACAGCATTGGTGTCAGTGTCAGCGCCACCAGGCTGGAGACCACCACGGCGGCCGCCAGGGTAAAGCCGAATTCCGCGAACAGCCGGCCAACATTGCCGCCCATAAACGAAATGGGGACGAACACTGCCACCAGGGTCAGGGTCGTCGCTATGACCGCAAACGCCACCTGCTTGGCGCCGCGGTAGGCGGCCAGCAATGGCGGCTCGCCGTCATCAATACGGCGCTGGATGTTTTCCAGCATGACGATGGCATCATCCACCACCAGACCGATGGCGAGGATCACCGCCAGCAGCGTCAGCACGTTGATGGAAAAACCCAGGGCGCCCAGGCCGATGAAGGCGCCGATCACCGCCACCGGAATGGTCACGGCCGGAATCAGGGTGGCCCGCCAGGAGCGCAGGAATACAAAAATGACCAGGATCACCAGAGACACCGCGATGGCCAGGGTGATCATCACTTCCTTGATGGAGGCGCGGATGAAAATGGATTCGTCGTAGCTTTCGGCAATGGTGATTTCCGGCGGCAGGGTCTCGCGGATAGTCTCCAGTTCCTCCTGCACCCGGTCCGACACCGCCACGGTGTTGGCCTTGGACTGCCGGATCACCCCCATGCCAATCGCGGTCTGGCCGTTGGCCCGCAGGCGGCTGGTGTCCGATTCCACACCCATCTGGACGTTGGCTACCTCGCCAAGGCGCAGCAGGTCATTGCCGTCACGGCGGATCACCAGCTCGCGGAATTCTTCCACGGTGGATAACCGGCCTTCGGCGCGCACGGTGAAGTCGCGGGTGGCGGACTCCACCGAGCCCGCCGGCAGTTCCACATTGTTCGCACGCAAGGCGCGTTCGACTTCAGCCACGGTAATGTCGCGGGCAGCGAGACGTTCACGATCCAGCCAGACACGAATGGCATAGCGGCGTTCGCCGCCAATACGCACATCGGCCACACCGTCCAGTACCGAGAGCCGGTCCGCCAGCACACGATCGGCAAAATCGCTCAGTTCGGCGCTGTCCCAGATGTCGCTGCGAAGTGTTATCCACATCATCGGGCGGGCATCGGAATCGGCCTTGCTCACCACTGGGGGATCGGCTTCTTCCGGGAGCTCGTTGCTGATCCGGGAGACTGCATCACGGACATCGTTGGCGGCAATATCGACGTTGCGGGAGGTGTTGAATTCAATGCTGGTGCGGGATTCACCCTGCTCGGTGCTGGACTCGATGGAACGGATGCCCTCGATACCACTGATCGCGCCTTCAATGACCTGGGTAATCTGGGTATCCACCACTTCGGCGGCTGCGCCAATATAGTCAGTGGATATCGACACCACCGGCGGATCGATATCCGGATACTCCCGCACCGGCAGCCCCAGCAGGGCGGCGAGGCCGAAAACCAGGATTAACAGGCTGAGAACGGTGGCAAAGACCGGGCGCTTGATCGACACATCGGACAGGATCATGGATTACGACTCCAGCGATGTGGCAAAGCGGTTATCCGGAATCGCCTTGTCGTCTTTCACCACTTCGATGCGATCGCCGCTGCTGAGTCGGTCCTGGCCGGTGATGATGACCGGATCATCCACCGCCAGCCCGTCCGATACTTCCACCCATCCCGGCTGACGTGAACCAAGGGTCACGGACACCCGGCGCGCCTTGCCGTCTTCGGCAATGAATACATACTTGTCTGCACCGCGCATCAGCACCGCCTGTTCCGGAATCACTAGGGCCTCGCGCTCACGCAGGGTCAGGCTGGCTGACATGAACTGGCCGGGACGGAGCTTGCCGTCAGGGTTATCAATCAACGCCCTCACCGGCAGGGTACGGCTCAGTTCGCTGATGCGGGTACCCAGCTCCACCAGTTCACCACTGAAGTTTTCATCCGGGAAGGCAGGGGAACGACCCAGTACCGGCTGCCCGAGGTTGATCTGCCCCAGAAACCGTTCGGGAATGGCAAAACCCAGCTCCATCCGATCAGTGGAGTCCAGGGTCGCAACGGCGGTGCCGGATTCCAGGTAAGCACCCAGGCTGATATCACTCAGCCCCACGACACCGCTGAACGGGGCAGTAATGCGGTGGTTATCCAGACGGGTTCGCGCCGCTTCCAGTTGAGCTTGCGCCACGTCCAGGGTGGTTCGCAGTTCATCCACCTGGGACTGGGAAATGCTGTTGTTTGAACGCAGGCTGCGGGCCCGGTCATACTGACGCCGCGCATCCGCTATCTGGGCTTCGGACACCCGCACGTCCGCCCGCGCCTGGCGATCGTCCAGGCGAAGTAACAGATCGCCCTGGTCTACCCGCTGGCCGCTGCGCAGGTTCAGCTCCACCACGCGACCACTGACCTCGGTGGTCAGTTCAACGGCTTCCAGCGCTTTCAGGCTGCCCACCGCATTAACCCGATCCCGAACGGTTTCCAGACTCGGTGTGGTGATATTGACCACGCTTGCCGGGCGGACCCGCTGGTCGCCGCCATCCAGGCCCTGATCAAAATAACGGTAGGCAAAGACCCCACCGACTGCTACAGCCACCAGAACCAGCGCGATCAGCCATTGCTTCAGCATAAGTGTCTCAATCAGTCTTCATCGTTTTTGGTAATCACCAGCACAGCACCGCTTCCCTTGACCCATCCTAGACCACGCCTCGGGCGGAAAGTTCGCTTTCAAACGAGATTTTAGGGGCAGAAACCGTAACGACAACAATAACCATAAGGGCAATCGCGGGCCAGCCTGTTCAGCCGAAGGTCTGGGTATTTGCATGACTTTTACACTCCCGAAACCGAATTCATTCGCACGTTATCTTGCTGAAAATACGCCCAACACCGGGTTTTCGATCAACCCTTCATGACGCCCGGCTCCGGCATCGTCATTTCAGCCAATTGTCCTTTTTGACAGCCGGGCAGGCGGTTTTCGTCAATGGAACACCCGTTTGAATGCCGTAAAACATTGCTCATCGGAGGGCCTGTCGCCTTCCACCCGATTCCCTGACAGGACAGAGGTATTGTTATGCCGGTTTACAAGGCGCCCCTGCGCGACATGAAATTTCTGCTCAACGACGTGTTTGACTACCCGGGCCATTACGCCTCACTGAAGAGCGGTGAAAACGCCACCCCGGACATTGTTGAGGCGATTCTCAGCGAGTGCGGCAGGTTCTGCGAGGAAGTCCTCAGCCCGCTGTACCAGCCTGGCGACGAAGAGGGCTGCAAGCTGGAAGATGGTGTGGTCACCACGCCGAAGGGATACAAGGAAGCCTACGAACAGTACGCCATGGGTGGCTGGCAGGGCCTGTCCGCGCCGGAAGAGTACGGCGGTCAGGGCCTGCCGGCTTCCATGGGCCTGCTGAAGCAGGAAATGATGGGCACCGCCAATTGGCCGTTCTCGATGTACCCGGGCCTGTCCCTGGGCGCCATGAACACCATTTACCTGCATGGCTCCGAGGACCAGAAACAGACCTACCTGACACCGCTGACGGAAGGTCGCTGGGGCGGCACCATGTGCCTGACCGAACCCCAGTGCGGTACCGACCTGGGCCAGGTGAAAACCAGGGCCGAACCCCAGGCCGATGGCAGCTACAAGCTCACCGGCACCAAGATCTTCATTTCCTCCGGTGACCATGACCTGACCGAAAACATTGTCCACATCGTGCTGGCCCGGCTGCCGGATGCGCCCAAAGGCACCAAGGGCATCAGCCTGTTCATCGTTCCCAAGTTCCTGCCGGACGGCAACGGTGGCGTCGGCGAGCGCAACGGCGTGACCTGTGGCAGCCTGGAAAAGAAAATGGGCATCAAGGCCTCCGCGACCTGCGTGATGAACTTCGATGACGCCTCCGCTTTCCTGATCGGGCCCGAGAACGAAGGCCTGAACTGTATGTTCACCTTCATGAACTCCGCCCGTATTGGTACCGCCATCCAGGGCGTTGGCCCTGCGGAATTGTCGTACCAGTGGGCACTGGACTATGCCAAGGAGCGTCGCTCCATGCGTGCGTTGTCCGGCAAGAAAGATCCAGAACATGTCGCCGATGCGCTGATTCACCACGCCGATGTCCGCCGCATGCTGCTGACCCAGAAAGCCATCGCCGAAGGTGGACGCGGAATGCTGTACTACGCGGCCCGGGTGGCGGATCACATGGTGGAAGGTTATGCGGAAGGTGATGAGAAAAAAGCCGACAAATACGACGACAAGCTCGGCTTCCTGACCCCGATCCTCAAGGGCTTTCTGACCGAACTGGGTAACGAGGCGGCGAATATCGGCATGCAGGTCTTCGGCGGCCACGGTTACATCCGTGAACACGGTATGGAACAGATTGCCCGCGATACCCGGATTGCCACACTGTACGAAGGCACCACCGGCATACAGGCACTGGACCTGCTGGGCCGCAAGGTGCTGTTGATGACCCAGGGCGGGGCAGTGCGCGAGTTCACCCTGATCATCGCCAACTTCGCCCGCAAGCACCTGACCGACAAACGCCTGCGGCCATTCGCGGTGGAACTGCTGAAGCTCACCGCGCAATGGAACCTGCTGACCGTTCGCCTGATGCTGGCGGCCCGCAAGGATCGGGATGTGGTCAGCTCCGCCGCCCACGATTTCCTGATGTACAGCGGTTATGTGTCCATGGCCTACATCTGGGCGCGTCAGGCGGCAGTCGCAGCCGACAAGCTGGACAACGGCGGTGACGAGTCCGAGGAATTCTACAAGGCCAAGCTGGCCACCGCGGAGTTCTATTACGAACGCCTGTTGCCCCGCGCACAGGCCCACGCCACCAGCATGCTCAGCCCCAGTAAGAACCTGATGCAGCTGGATGCGGAGGACATGAGCTTTACCGCCTGATCCTCCCGGATCCTGCCCTGAAAGAGGAGCCGCCCGGCTCCTCTTTTTTTACCTCCCCCTTTTTTTTATCCCCGTCAACCTATCGCGGTCAACAGGTTAACTGTCGTGTTTGGCAACATTGACATCGGTCAATAAGTTATTGAGAATCATTCGCACCTTGTTTATCGTTTGATAAATCATCTGTAAGGACAATCAACAAACGGACGACCCAGCCCATGTCTGATCACCCTGCATTTTCAAGCACTGCATTGACCACGCCGTCCTCGCCACAGCCAACGAAGACGGATCCTTTACTGTTCAACACCGCTAACCTGACTCACTACAGGAGCAGCCTGCTCCAGGGCCTGGAACTGGTCGAGGCCCGGATGAAAACGGTCAAGCGTCCTTTCAGCGGTATACTGCCCGGGGAACTGGCCAAACGGTTCGAACACCTGGACCTGGACCAGCCCTGTAACGGCATGGGCGAAGCCCTCAAGGAGCTTGACCGGCTCTACCTGGAAGACGCCGTCTACTTCCACCATCCCCACTATACCGCTCACCTCAACTGCCCGGTTACCATTCCCGCGATCACCGCGGAGCTGATCCAGGCCTCGTTCAACACCTCCGTGGACACCTGGGACCAGAGTGGCGGCGGTACCTTTATTGAACAACGACTGATCGACTGGACAGCCAACCGCATCGGGTTCGACAGCGACGCTGACGGGGTATTTACCAGCGGCGGCACCCAATCCAACCTGATGGCCATGTTGCTGGCCCGGGACAACCTGTCTCAACGCTTGTGGCAGCACAGCACCCGGGAGCAGGGTCTGCATCCGGACGCCCACCGATTTCGCATTTTCTGCTCCGAGGTCAGTCATTTCAGTATCCAGAAAGCGGCGGCACTGCTGGGACTGGGTTATGACGCCGTGGTTCCGGTACCCTGCGATGACTACTATCGCATGGACCTCTCCGCCCTGACACAGGCGATCGGGGAAACCCGGGCCCAGGGACTGCTGCCGATGGCGGTGGTGGCGACCGCAGGCACCACGGATTTTGGCAGTATAGATCCGCTTACCCCGATAGCGGAATTGAGCCGGCGTGAGGGCCTGTGGCTTCACGCTGATGCGGCCTACGGCTGCGGCCTGCTGACTTCCGCCCGCCATCGACACCTGATGAAAGGTATCGAGCAGGCGGACTCGGTCACTGTCGACTACCACAAATCCTTTCTCCAGCCCGTCAGTTGCAGCGCCCTGCTGGTGCGCGACAAACACACCCTGGGGTGTGTGACCTGGCACGCCGAATACCTGAACCCCCTCTGCCAACGCCAGGAAGGCACCCCCAACCTGGTGGACAAGAGCCTGCAGACCACGCGCCGTTTCGACGCTCTCAAACTCTGGCTGACCCTCCGCGCCCTTGGGCCCGAAGCGCTTGGTGCCGCTTTCGATCAGGTCATCCACCTGGCCCGCCAGGCTTACCTGTTGCTGCTGTCGGACAACGACATCGAGATCCTTCACCAGCCCCAGTTGAGTACCCTGGTGTTCCGTTACCACCCCGACATGGTGATGAGCGACGTGGCACTGGACGAGCTCAACCAGTCGATTCGCAAGGCACTGATGCGTTCCGGGGAAGCCCTTGTGGCCGCTACCCGGGTCCACGGCCGGCAGTATCTGAAGTTCACTCTGCTCAACCCCAATACCCGGATACGGGATATCCAGGCGGTACTGCGCCTGATCAAGCGCCATGGCGCCGACGCTCTGTCCGCCCACACACCCGATTCCACCCAGCAGCCAATGGAGGTCGCCCATGTCGGATAACACCCTGGATTTCATTGCCATCGGTCTTGGGCCCTTTAACCTGGGCCTGGCCTGCCTCGCGGAACCCCTGGAGGATCTGAGCGGACTGGTACTGGATGAAAACCCACAGTTTGACTGGCACCCCGGCATGATGCTGGAGAACGCCCGGCTACAAACCCCGTTCCTGTCGGACCTAGTGACCCTGGCGGATCCCACCAGCCCCTACAGCTTTCTCAACTATCTCAAGGCCCAGGGCCGCATCTACTCGTTCTACATTCGCGAGAGCTTTTTCCTGTTGCGCCGCGAGTACAACCAGTACTGCCAGTGGGCCGCCGATCAATTAAGCAATGTCCGCTTCAACACCCGGGTGGAAGCCATCCATTACGATGACGCCAGCAACCATTACGTGGTGCGGGCGCGCTGTACCCAAAGCGGCAAGGAGCAGCAGTTCCATGCCCGCCGGCTGGTGCTGGGCACCGGACCGCGCCCGGCGGTGCCGCCCTGCTGTGAACAACTGGACAGCTCCGCCATCCACTCGTCCGGCTACCTCCATCACAAGTCTGACCTGCAGGCACAGCCCTCCATCACCGTGCTCGGAAGCGGTCAAAGCGCAGCGGAGATATTCCACGATCTGCTCCAGGACATTGACCGCCATGGCTACCAATTGAACTGGGTCACCCGCTCCCCCCGTTTCTTTCCACTGGAGTACAGCAAGCTGACCCTGGAGATGACGTCTCCCGAGTACGTGGACTATTTTCACGACCTGCCGCAGGACACCCGCGATGACCTGGTGACCCATCAGAAGCACCTTTATAAGGGCATTAATACCGACTTGATCAACGATATCTTCGATCTGCTGTACACCAAGCGCCTGGTGGCCGATGTGCCGATTAACCTGCTCACCAACAGTAGACTGGAATCCGCCCGTTACTGTGACGACAGCGGGCACCACGAACTGGCATTCCGCCACCTGGAGCAGGACCGGCCGTTCGCGCTGAACACCGCCGGCCTGGTACTGGCCACCGGCTACCAGTACCGGGAACCCGCCTTCCTCGAGGGCATTGCCGACCGTATCCGCCGTGATGACCAGGGCCGGTTTGCGGTCCGCCGCAACTACAGCATTGATCACCAGGGGCAGGAAATTTTCGTACAGAATGCGGAATTGCACACCCACGGGTTCGTCACCCCCGATCTGGGCATGGCATGCTATCGCAATGCCTGGATATTGCGGGAACTGACCGGGCGGGAACCCTACGCCGTAGAGCAATCCATCGCCTTCCAGCAATTCGGTGCTCCCGAATCACTCGGTGCCACACAAGGCGCCGGTTCGCTTATGGAGCCGGCGTAGTATGGCTATCTCCGTCAAACACTGGCTGGTGGGGATCACCATTGCAGCGGTGGTCAGCGATTCCATGCTGCTGCCCTTCTATCCGCATTTTTTCGCCAGCGTATTCGGAATCACCGACCCGGGTCATATCGGGCTCTACCTCAGCGCGTGCTGTCTCACCATCGTGCTGGCGTTTCCAATGTGGGCCAGGATCTCGCGGCGGATCCCGGTACTGCAGCTGCTGATCCCCACGCAACTGGCGGCCGGAGGGCTGAGCATCCTCTGTTATTGGGCAGAGACCCCGGTCTCCTTCTGGATACTGTCCCTGGTGATGCTGGTGTTCAAGGGCAGTTACCTGCTGGTCTACCCAATGATCATGGCCGCCGAACGTAAGGATAACCATGGCAATACCATCGGCCTGTTGTCGGTGGTGGTGCACATTGGCGGCATTGCCGGCGCGGTGCTCGGTGGTGTGGTGTTGCAGTGGTTCGAACCCCGTCAGGTGTTCCTGGTGATGGCGGTGAGCGATTTCCTCCAGACCGGCGTCTGTCTCTATCTCCTCCGTCGCCCCGATGCCCGGGCCGACTTTGAGGAACCGTCAACCGCGATGCCTGAAAAGAGCCGGGTAACCTCCACCGTCATCTACAAGCTGGGATTGGTGATGTTCCTGTTCTATTTCAGTGCCTATCTCACCCGTCCGTTCTTCGTGCGTTACTGGGAATCGGTCACCGGGGCCGAGGGAGAAGTCCTCTCCGGGCTGGTGTTCGCCATTCCGGCCGGAATCGCCATCCTGGCATTGTGGCTCAACTTCCGCAGGGGGCATACCCGGTCGCCGGGAGACGGTCTGCTGACCGCCATGATGCTGGGCAGCGTTGGCCTGGCCCTGCAGGGACTGAACCAGGAGTGGCTGATTCTGAGCGGGCGTTGTCTGTTTGGCTGGGCCCTGTTCCAGGCCACGGTTCAGTTGGACCAGCTGCTGTTCGCCCTCAGCCAACCCGAGTCCTACGCCACCGATTTCAGCAAGATCAATATCTTCCAGCAGCTGGGGGTACTGGCCGCGGCCTCATCCGCCGGCGGACTGGTGGGGCTACTGGGCCTGCAAATACCCTTTGCCGTCGCCGCCGCGGGCCTGGTATTCACCGCGGCCGTTTACGGCGCGCTGTTTCACCGCACCCGTCGCGAGTTACAACCGTCCACCTGACCAGGGAATGATCATGAACGATGTTACCTACCACTACGAACAATGCCTGCCTTCACTGGGCCAGTTCCGCATTCGCCCCTTGCGATTGCCGCACGATCTGTCACTGATACATCAGTGGCTCAGTGACGACCACGCCCGTTTCTGGGGCATGCAGGACATGTCAAAGAACGAGCTTGACGAGTTTTACCGCACCCTGCGGTCATCCGGGGAAGGGGATGCCTTTGTCGGTCTGCACAATGGCCAGCCCGCTTTCCTGATGGAGACTTATCAACCGGAGCAATCACCACTGGCCGATCACTACCCGGTGCAATCCGGCGATCTGGGCATGCACATTCTGATCGCCCCTACCGCTCACCCCATTCGCGGATTCACCCGTGGTGTGTTCACCGTGATCATGGGTTTCCTGTTCGAAGCCCTGGACGCCCGGCGCATTGTTGTCGAGCCGGATGGCAGCAACGACCGCATCCATGACCTGAACCGCTTTGCCGGTTTCCAGTACGACCGGGTCATTTCTCTACCCGACAAACAGGCCCACCTCGCGTTCTGCAACTATGCGCAGTTCCAGCAAGCCATGGCCAACAACTCTCTGCTCAAGGAATCCAACATGACCACCGACCGAACCGTTTCCCTTACCCACAATCCCGCTCTGGCCTGCGACCACCTGCAACCGGAGCTGTGGCAACACGTGAATACGCTATTGGTCCGTAAAGCCCTCAGCGAGTTTGCTCATGAAAAGCTTTTTCAGCCAGAACCCCTGTCAGAGCAGGATGGCTGGCAGGAATATCGGGTAGTCGCCGACAATCCGGACATCGAGTACCGTTTCCTCGGCAAGGTTCTCGCCCTGGAACACTGGCACATTGACCCGTCGTCCATCCGCAAAGAGGTCGCTGGCGAGAAAACCGACATCGACGCCATGCGCTTTATCATCGAGTTTCGCCAAACCCTGGGCATCCAGGACGCCATGCTACCGACCTACCTGGAAGAGATCGCCAGCACCCTCTATGGCAGCGCCTTCAAACACAGACGTCCGGGTCTTGATGTGACCTCTCTGGTCGATGCGGATTTCCAGCAATTGGAATCCGCGATGATGGAAGGCCACCCCTGCTTCGTCGCCAACAACGGCCGCATCGGCTTCGATGCCCGCGATTACCAGGCCTATGCTCCGGAAGCCGGCGCGCCGATCCGGCTGATCTGGGTGGCCGCGCATAAGGACAGTACCACCGTGGCCAGCAGCGAAGACCGGGGGTTCACCGGAATGATACGGGATGAGCTGGGAGACGAGCAGTTCGAAGCCTTCATGACGTTGCTGAAGCAACGGTCTTTGAACCCGGAGGATTATTACCTGCTGCCCGTACACCCGTGGCAGTGGTACAACAAACTGGCCCACGTGTTTGCAGCCGATATCGCCACAGAAAAGCTGGTTTACCTGGGCGAGGGGCAGGACCGTTACCGCGCCCAGCAATCCATCCGCACGTTCTTTAACACTGATCGACCGAACCGGCACTACGTGAAGACGGCACTTTCCATTCTCAATATGGGCTTCATGCGCGGCTTATCGCCCTATTACATGAGTACGACGCCGGCCATTAACGAATTCCTGTACGATCTGGTGAATCAGGATCCGTACCTGGCCAGCACCGGCTTCAGCCTGTTACGGGAAGTGGCCGGTATTGGCTACACCAATGCCCATTTCGAAGAGGCTGTGGATAAGTACAGCCCCTACCGCAAGATGTTGTCGGCGCTATGGCGGGAAAGCCCGATTCCGCAACTCAAAGACAACCAGAAACTGATGACCATGGCCGGGCTGTTACACGTGGATGCCGAGGGCAACGCCCTGTTGCCGGCAATGATTGCCGCGTCCGGACTGGACACCGCGAGCTGGGTACAGCGCTTCCTGCACGGCTACATGAGCCCGCTGCTCCACTGTTTCTACGCCCACGACCTGGTGTTCATGCCCCACGGTGAGAACCTGATTCTGGTGCTGGAAAATCAGGTGCCGGTACGGGCCATCATGAAGGATATCGCCGAGGAAGCAGCGATCATGAACACCGATATCCTGCTCTCGGAAGACGTCCGACGGTTGCAGGTGGAGGTGCCGGAGGACCTCAAGGTGCTGTCGATCTTCACCGACCTGTTCGACTGCATTTTCCGCTTCATGGCCGCCATTCTTGATGAACAGGGGGATTTTCCCGAATCCCGTTTCTGGCAGCTGGTGGCGGACTGCGTTCACGATTACCAGGCAGCCCATCCGGAGCTGGCCGATAAGTTCCGCCGCCACGACCTGTTTGCTCCGGAATTCACCCGCTCCTGCCTGAACCGCCTGCAACTGGCCAACAACCAGCAGATGATCGACCTGGCGGACCCGGCGGGCAACCTCCAGTTCCATGGCACCCTGATCAACCCCATTGCGTGCCACGCCCGCAAGGAAACGACCACCGGGGAAGCGGAGATGCATTCCGACGGTTGAAATCCGTTCCATCGTCCTTACTTAACAGACGTCCGTCATTCGCGCGGAATTCCTCAACGAATCAACACATTATTTTATGGCACGGGCTCCCGATGCAGGGGGCCCGTGCGGTAGAACGATAGGGAGGTTCGACTATGGAAACTCGTACTGACGACTTTTATCCAACTCGCCTGGAACGTCCGTCACCAAGCTTTGAGCGGCTGGACCCGGTTATCCACAGCACTGGTAACCAACGGCACGATGGTCCGTTGAGTGAAACCGACCTGGCCCGGTACGAGCGGGACGGTTTCCTGGTGTTCAATAACTTCCTCGATCCCGCCACCGTGGAAAAATTCCGTGAGGACCTGCGGTCCTATGAAGACGATGAAGCCGTGCTGCAATCGGAAGGCACCATCACCGAACCGGGCAAGCAGGAGATCCGCTCCATCTTCGGCATTCACGAACTGTCGGATCGGTTCGACAAGCTCACCCGGGACCCCAGAATTCTCGACATGGTGCATCAGCTGCTGGGCAGCGAGGCTTACATTCACCAGTCCCGCATCAACTTCAAACCCGGGTTTCATGGCAAGGGGTTCGACTGGCATTCGGATTTCGAAACCTGGCACGCCGAGGACGGCATGCCCGGCATGCGGTCGGTCAGTTTCTCCATTGCCCTGACTGACAACACGCCCTTCAACGGCCCGCTGATGCTGGTACCCGGCTCCCACAAGACCTTTATTCCCTGCGTCGGGCGGACGCCGGAAGACAATTACCAGTCGTCACTGAAAAAGCAGGAACTTGGCGTGCCCAGTGATCAGGACCTGGATCGCATGATCGACCAGCACGGCATCCAGGCACCCACGGGGCCAGCGGGCTCATTGATCATTTTCGAGTGCAACACCCTGCACGCGTCCAATGCCAATATGTCGCCCTGGCCCAGAAGCAATCTGTTCTTTGTTTACAACAGTGTGGAAAACCAGCTGGTGAACCCGTTCTGTGGCAACAAGCCCCGGCCGGATTTCCTCGGCAACCGGAGCCGTATCGATGCGCTGCAGCCGACAAGGGTTCCGGTTCTCGATCGCACCGGCTGAGCGCCCCGCACTGACGGGGGGCGCTCACTCCCCGTCAGCGTCTGATCAAACCGGTCGGAATCAGAGGCCGTACTTGGTTTCGATGGCTTCGTACATACCGGTTTCATGAACCTTCTTCAGCCCTGCGTTCAATTCCTCAACCACACTGTCCGGAGTGGCCGGGTTGATCGCCAGGTACAGCTCCGTGTCATTGAAGGAATAAACCGGCTGTAACCCCTCAACATCCTGCTGGGAGGCGAAGTAGGGCCCTGCCAGGCGGTCGGCAATCCACAGGTCGATCTGGCCCAGTTCCAGACGCTTGGGGTTGAGGTCATCGCTGTCCAGCGCAGAGACCTTATAGCCGCGCTCCAGCAGGTACTCCGTCATCACGTCGTTACGATAGCCACCAAACAAAAGCCCACGGGCATCTTCCAGCTTGTCGATTTGCAGGTCGGTGTTGGCTGGTGCGAAAACCGTCCACAGGTTCTTGGTCAGCGGTCCTACCCATTTGAACATGGGGGCGCGGCTATCGGTGTAGGTGGTGCAGAAGATACCGTGGTTCTTCTTGTCCTTGGCGCGATTGTAGCCGTAGTCCCAGTTACGGAGCTTGATAACATAATCCAGGCTGGTGTGGCTGAGAATGGCCTTGACCATTTCGGTGCACAGGCCGTCGATGCTTTCACCGTTGTGCTCGAATGCTCGACCGGTGGCACTCATGTTGTAAGGCGGGAAATTCTCAGTGTAAAAATAGAGCTTTTCGGATGCACTGACCTGGGGAGCCGTAGCCAGCGCCAGAATCAGGGACAGGAATAAAGACAGTTTCCGCACAGCGTTCCTCCTTGCAATGATGTACGCACCACAAGGTCTGTGATGCGCTCGATATGCGGCGGAGGAGTTTACCTGATGATTTAACGGTGTTTTATACAATTACTGTTTGTTTTCGTAAGGGCGGCTTGCCCATGGCTGCAATAGCTACTTCCCGATACAGAAACTGCTGAAGATTTTCCCCAGCAGATCATCGGGGGTCATCACTCCGGTGATTTCTCCCAGGGCATCCTGGGCGGCGCGCAGATCTTCCGCCAACAGCTCACCGGCGCCAAAGCCGTCCAGCTGGCCCTGGCCCTGAAGCATGGAGGTGCGGGCGCGCTCAAGGGCATCCAGGTGCCGGCGCCGGGCCAGGAAACCACCCTCGGTGGTGGCGGCAAACCCCATGCACTCCTTCAGGTGATCCCGCAGAATCTCTAGCCCTTCCGCCGACTTGGCGGCAAGGCGAATGACCGGGGCAGCCGGGTTATCCACAAGTCCGACGGTTTCCCCGGACAGGTCCACCTTGTTGCGGATCACCGTCACCGGCGCCGATGCCGGCAACTGATCGATAAAGTCCGGCCAGATCTCATGGGGGGTGGTTTCCGGCGTGGTGGTAGCATCCACCATCAACAGGATCCGGTCCGCCTGACGGATTTCATCCCAGGCCCGGGCAATACCGATCTGCTCGACTTCATCGGGGCTGTCCCGTAGCCCGGCGGTATCGATGATGTGTAACGGCATGCCATCGATGTGGATATGTTCCCGCAACACATCCCGGGTGGTGCCTTCAATGGCGGTCACAATGGCCGCTTCACGGCCCGCAAGCGCATTGAGCAGGCTCGACTTACCGGCGTTGGGCCGGCCGGCAATCACCACTTTCATGCCATCACGGAGGATCGTGCCCTGTTCCGCTTCTGCCAGTATGCCATCCAGGTCGGTAATCAGGTCTTGCAGATCAGCGGCCACCTTGCCATCGGCAAGAAAGTCGATTTCTTCTTCCGGAAAATCGATAGCGGCTTCCACATAGATGCGTAAGTGCGTGACCGCATCCACCAGACTTTCGATACGACGGGAAAACACCCCCTGCATGGAGCGGACAGCACATCGTGCAGCCTGCTCCGAACTGCTTTCGATCAGATCGGCAATGGCTTCCGCCTGGGTGAGGTCCAGTTTGTCGTTAAGGAATGCCCGTTCGGAGAACTCGCCGGGCCGGGCGAGGCGAGCACCCAGTTCACAGACCTGGCGCAGCAGCAGATCCAGAATCACCGTGCCGCCGTGACCCTGGAGTTCAAAGACATCCTCGCCGGTGAAGGAGTTGGGATTGGGGAAGAACAGACCGATACCTTCATCGATCAGCTGATGGCGCTGGTCGTAAAACGGTCCGTAATGGGCGTAGCGAGGCTGTGGTTCATACCCCAGCATGCGGCAGGCAATGTCCCGCGCGCCCGGGCCGGACACCCGGACAATACCGACACCGGCCTGACCGGGCGCGGTGGCAATGGCGGCGATGGTATCGGTGACGTATTGCATGGTGCTTTCGATGGTCCTTTTCTGTGGTCCTGAACCAGCAGAGGCTCCACGAAGGAGCCTCTGTCAGGTTACGGTGTCAGACACGGGATCCGCAAATCAGTGCTTTTTTCCCGCAACTTCCGCTTCAATCTTCCGCGTAATGTACCACTGCTGGGAGATGGACAGAATATTGTTCACCAACCAGTACAGTACCAGACCTGCCGGGAACCACAGGAAGAACACGGTGAAGATCAGCGGCATCATCTTCATGATCTTGGCCTGCATGGGGTCCGGCGGCGTCGGGTTGAGGCTCATCTGCAGGAACATGCTGGCGCCCATCAGGATCGGCAGGATGAAGTAGGGGTCCATCACCGACAGGTCGTTAATCCAAAGCATGAACGGTGCATGGCGCAGCTGTACGCTCTCGAACAGTACCCAGTACAGGGAAATGAACACCGGCATCTGCACCAGGATTGGCAGACAGCCACCCAGCGGATTGATCTTTTCCCGCTTGTACAGCGCCATCATCTCCTGGGACATGCGTTGACGATCATCCCCGTACAGCTCTTTCAGACGGGTTAGTTGCGGCGCCACCGCCCGCATCCGCGCCATGGAACGGTAACTGGTCGCAGACAGGTGGAAGAATACTGCCTTGACCAGCACTGTCAGCAGAATGATGGCCACACCCCAGTTGCCAACCAGGCCGTAGAACCATTCCAGCACGATAAACAGCGGCAGTGCGATGAAGAACAGGAAACCGAAATCGACGGTGCGATCCATGTTCGGCGCGACGGCTTCCAGCCGGTCAATGATCTTCGGGCCAATGTAGGCACGGGCGCCGATTTCAGCGGTTTCACCCGGTGCTACCGTCGTGGCGGGGTAAACAAAGCCCATGACATGAAGCTGGCCACGCTGGGTGGTCTGGAACTGGGCCGGCTGATCCCGTTCCGGGACCCAGGCGGTCAGGAAGTAATGTTGCAGGAAGGCCAGCCAGCCGTTGGTCACCGACTGATTGATCGGGTTTTCAGTCAGGTCACCGAAATCATACTTCTCATAGGGATCTTCCGGCGTGCTCACCACCATACCAAGGAAAGCCTTGATACCGAGGCTGTTCTGGGCGGTGGGATCCGGAGTCTGGTCACGGACAATCTTGCCGGTCAGGTTGGCTTTCCAGTCCTGGTTGGACTGATTGTTGACCAGGTAGCGCATGCCTATTTCGTAGCTGTCACTGGCAAACTGGTATTGCTTGGTGATTTCAACGCCGGATTCCGTGGTAAAGGTGAGATCAACAACCAGTTCATTGGCGTCTTCCGATAACTCATAACTGGAGGTAGCGGATTCATAGACCGGAGGGTTGCCGTTACGGCTACTGTCGATACCGTCGCGACCAATGAGGCCACTCTCAAGAACATACGTGCGGTTGCCCGAGTTGGTGAGAATCTTGAGGGATGCCTTGCTATCGAGGGATTTGTCGTAATCCAGCAGGGAACTTTCCACCAGGTTGCCGCCCACGGGATCAATCTTGAGTTCCAGCACATCGGTGCGAACGGTAATCAACTGGTCGCTGACTTCGCCGCTTCTTGCGCCGTCCATGCTGCTGACACTCTGGCTGTCATCCTCGGGAGTGGCGAATTCACCATCGCTCACGTCGCCAGACTCTTCCGGAAGCTTCAGGTTATCGGCGCTGCCGGTCTGTGCTGAAGAGGTGGTCTGCTCGGCAACCTGTTGCTGCTGCGGCTGGTGATAATCTTCATTCCAGGCAAGTACCATCAGGTAACTGACAATAGCGAGGCCGGCAAATAATACGATGCGTTGAATATCCATAAACTTACTGTTTGGTCTGGTTCGTGTTATGGGAATGGGTAGCCTGCCCACAGGACGTTAATCCCGGGGTTTCCCCGCAATGGTCGGTACCCGGTACCGGATCATACCCGCCTTCCGCCCATGGATGACACCTCAACAATCGTCCTACGGCAAAAAAAAGTCCTTTGAAAGCACCATGATGGGTGATGGCTTCAACGGCGTATTGCGAGCAGGTTGGATAATGCCGGCAGTGGCTGGCCATCAGGGGACTGATTGCATACTGGTAGAGACGGATTGGCAGGAGCAGCAGTTTGCGCATTAATCCGTTCCTTTACCGGTGGGAGAGGGATCCGGTGTCGACGATTGAATATGTCGATGTTTTCGTTTCAGCCGTGACCAGAGGTCATTCAGCGTAGCAGTGACGGTCTGGTTATCAAGCTGAGCCAGACCCTGCCTGCCAAGAACGATAATATCCAGGCCCGGTAGATCGGGCTGGAGCCTGAAGGTTTCCCGCACACGTCGTTTTACACGATTACGCTGAACGGCAAGTTTCAGGTTTTTCTTGGAAAACACCAGACCGACCCTGGCGTGTCCCAACGAATTGGGAGTTGCCAGGATCAGAAAATTCCGGTGCGGAACTCTGATTTTTACGTCGTTGAAGACTTTGCCGTAATCGCCTGGTTTCAGTAACCGGTGGGATTTCGGGAAACTCAAAGCCTTCATGAGGCGGACGATGTCTTAAGCAGACAGACGTGCGCGACCTTTCGCACGACGACGGGAAATCACTTTACGACCGTTCGCAGTGGCCATACGAGCACGGAAACCGTGAACGCGCTTACGCTTCAGTACGCTTGGTTGAAACGTTCTTTTCATGGTGATGATCTCACATTTCAGGTATTGGGAAATTCAATGGTTGGCTGGAAAATGAACAGCCAAAACAGGAGCGGCATTCTATGCAAACTGAGGGATGAATTCAATGGCTAATGCAGGCGGAGGTGTGGAAAGTGCGGAGGAAGGCATCATCTGGCCAGTCACTAATAATATTAGTAAGTCTTTTTTAATCTTCTTAAGGATTAATTATTACTGTTATTACTGAGCGCCTTTTCTGTGGATAAGCGAATTTAGACTTTGAAATTCATGGCTTTAAGAGGTTTACAAAGAGGTTGACAAGGCGGCGTGAGATCTGTGCATAAGCGATGCAGGGATTGTGAGTAATTCGGGGTGGTGGTTAAAACCCGACTTATCCCTGCATGGGTCAAGAGGATACGCACAGGGTTAAACGCAAGGTATACACACAGGGCTGTGGGTAACCGACAGTTGCATTATTTTTCTGTACACAACCCTGTAGGTAAGTTTGTAAAAACTTGAAAATAAATAAAATAAATTTCCACAGGCTGTTCATGAACCGGTTTTTCCTCTTTTACTTGAAGGGCCCGCGGGGTAGAATTCCGGGTCATCTCTGGCATCGGGTTGAAGCAATCCGGTTTGAGAAAATTCTGAGGCATCGGAGGCAGGCTGTTGTGCCGAATACCATCTGGCATCAGTGTCTAGAAGTACTCCGGGACGAGTTTCCCGCCCAACAGTTCAACACCTGGCTGAGGCCCTTACAGTCTGACCACCGTGAAGGTCAGTTGATGCTGTTTGCGCCCAACCGGTTTGTTATGGACTGGGTGAACGAAAAATACCTCAGGCGTATAGAAGAAGTACTGAAGGATTTGAACGGGGGGCAGGCGCCCCGCGTGAATATGAAAGTCGGATCGGCGCCCAAGGCCGGCGATCTGGTGACACGTTCAGAGCCCGACAACCAGGCAGGTGGGGCTGCGCAGGAAGAAGCCGGCAGTTCGGTGACTGAAGAAGAGAAAGGCGTGGCGGCGACGGTCTCGTCTCCTTCCGTGAAACCCACCCATGACAGAGGTCGGCGGTCGGTTCAGGTAGAAGGTGATATCAAGCATCAGAGCTTCCTGAATGAGGGCTTTACCTTCGAAACGTTTGTTGAGGGTAAATCCAACCAGTTGGCCAGGGCCGCGTCCATGCAGGTGGCGGAAAACCCGGGCGGCGCGTATAACCCATTGTTCCTGTACGGCGGCGTCGGTTTGGGTAAGACTCACCTGATGCATGCCATCGGCAATGACATCGTGCGGCGCAACCCCCGGGCCAAGGTGGCGTACCTGCGTTCCGAGCGGTTCGTTGCGGATATGGTCAAAGCGCTGCAACTGAACGCCATCAATGAGTTCAAACGGTACTATCGCTCGGTGGATGCGTTGTTGATTGATGACATTCAGTTCTTCGCCCGCAAAGAGCGTTCCCAGGAAGAGTTTTTCCACACCTTCAATGCGTTGCTTGAGGGTGGGCAACAGGTCATCGTGACGTGCGACCGCTTCCCGAAAGAAATTGTGGATATGGAAGAGCGGCTCAAGTCGCGGTTCGGTTGGGGGCTGACGGTGATGGTGGAGCCTCCGGAGTTGGAAACCCGGGTTGCGATCCTGATGAAAAAAGCCGAGCAGGCTAACGTCAAGCTGAGCAGCGAAGCGGCTTTTTTTATTGCCCAGAAAATCCGATCGAATGTTCGGGAGCTAGAAGGGGCGCTTCGTTTGGTGATAGCGAATGCTCACTTCACTGGGTCGGAAATTACCCCGCCGTTCATTCGCGAAAGCCTGAAAGACCTGCTGGCTCTGCATGAAAAGCAGGTCAGCATTGATAATATTCAGCGCACAGTGGCTGAGTATTACAAAATCAAGGTGGCGGATTTGCTGTCAAAACGGCGAACCCGGACGGTCACCCGTCCGCGGCAGGTGGCCATGTCCTTGTCCAAGGAATTGACCAACCACAGTCTGCCGGAGATCGGCGATGCCTTTGGGGGCCGTGATCACACCACCGTCCTGCACGCCTGCAAGAAGATCGTGGAACTGCAGGAGACGGATCCCAGTATCCGTGAGGATTATCAGAACTTTATGAGGCTGCTGACCACCTGATGACCGGGATGGTTGCGGACAAACATTCACCTTCCAATAAAAGAATGCTGAGTGCCATGAAACTGACGATCAGCCGAGAATCACTGCTTACCCCGCTGCAATCCATTGCCGGGGTGGTAGAGCGCAAACAGACCATGCCGGTGCTGTCCAATGTGTTGCTGGTGGCCGAGGACAACACCCTCACCATGACCGGCACCAACATGGAAGTGGAGTTGGTGGGCCGGATCACGCCGGTGCATGTGGATCAGCCCGGGAAGATCACGGTGCCGGCCCGCAAACTGGCGGATATCTGCCGGGCACTGGGTGATGAAGCGCCCATTGAACTGGCCCTGGAGGGCGACCGCTTGCACCTGCGTTGCGGGGCAAGTCATTTCACCCTGTCGACGTTGCCGGCCGAGCATTTTCCCAATGTTGAGGATGATGCCGAGAGCTTTCGTCTGGAGGTGCCCCAGAAGGAGTTGGGACGTATGTTCGATGCCACGGCGTTCGCCATGGCCCAGCAGGACGTTCGCTACTACCTCAACGGGCTGCTGCTGGAAGTGGATCAGGGGCACGTACGTACCGTGGCGACGGATGGCCACCGTCTGGCAATGGCACACTTCGATCTGCCCACCGGCAGTGAACTTCGTCAGGTGATTGTGCCGCGTAAAGGTGTGCTGGAGTTGGCGCGTCTGCTGGATGACGTGGAGACGCCTGTTACCCTGGTGATCGGTGACAATCACCTGCGGGCGACCGTCGGTAGCTACACCTTTACGTCGAAACTGATCGAAGGCAAGTTCCCGGACTACAATCGCGTTGTTCCTCGCGGTGGCGATAAGATCGTCCTGGCCGATCGGTCGACACTGAAGAATACCCTGCAACGGGCGGGGATCCTGTCCCATGAGAATATTCGCGGGGTGCGATTGAACCTGGCGCCCAATGAGCTTCAGGTATTCGCCAATAACCCGGATCAGGAACAGGCCGAAGACGCGCTGCCGGTGGAGTATCAGGGCGAATCACTGCAGATCGGCTTTAATGTAGGCTATCTGGTGGATGTGATGAACGCGCTGGACGACGATCAGGTGAAGATTACTCTGTCCAACCCCAACAGCAGTGCGTTGATCGAAGCCCAGAACGATAATCGCTGCCTGTACGTGGTCATGCCCATGCGCCTGTGATGGTTGTTGAGCCGGGCCACAGGCAGGTGGCCCCGGGGCAGATGTCGGGGAACAGTTATACATCGGGTTCAGCTTAAGTCGAGGTGAAATAATGAAGGGAACGGTGACCAACAGTATCAAAGGCGCATTCCGGATCGGCCAGACGGTATCCGTGCTCGGCCGCACCGGTGTTAACTGGTTGCGGGGAGATCGGCCACCCACGCCGCGGTTGCTGCGCCAGACCTTCGAATCCCTTGGTGCAACGTACATCAAGCTCGGGCAGTTCATAGCCAGTTCTCCCACGTTTTTCCCCAAGGAATATGTCGAGGAGTTCCAGTACTGCCTCGATAAAACTCCTAACCTGCCTTTCAGTGTGATCCGGAAGATCATCCGCGAGGAGCTGGGGCGCCCCATCGACCAGGTGTTTGCCGAGATTGATCCGGTTGCCCTGGCGTCGGCGTCCATTGCCCAGGTTCATTCCGCCAGGCTGTTGACCGGGGAAGAGGTGGTTATCAAGGTGCAGAAGCCCGGGGTGGAAAACATTCTGCTGACGGATCTGAATTTCCTGTACCTGTCCGCGAAGATCCTGGAAACCCTGGCTCCGAAACTATCCTGGACGTCGCTCTCGGGGATTGTGGAGGAAATTCAGCGCACCATGATGGAAGAATGTGATTTTATCAAGGAAGCCAACAACCTGAAGGTGTTCCGCGACTTCCTGCACACAACCCATAATGAGGGCGCGGCCGTTCCTCTGGTGTACGAGCACTGCAGTACCCGTCGCATTCTCACCATGGAACGATTCCACGGTGTTCCGCTGACGGATCTCGAGAGCATTCGTGGTTACGCCCGTGATCCGGAGCGAACGTTGATTACCGCGATGAATACCTGGTTTTCCAGTCTGACCCAGTGCGAGTTTTTCCACGCCGATGTGCATGCGGGGAACCTGATGGTGTTGAAGGACGGCCGGGTCGGGTTTATCGATTTTGGTATTGTCGGTCGTATTCGTCCCGATACCTGGCAGGCAGTCAGTGATTTCATCTCCGCCGTTATGGTCGGTAATTTTGACGGTATGGCAGACGCCATGATTCGGATCGGGATTACCCACGAGCATGTGGAAGCCTCGGCCCTGGCCGGCGACCTGCGCAAGCTGTACCAGCAGATGGACACTATGGTGCCGGACCATGTGCCCTACGAAGCAGAGCAGGCGGAGGATGATGTAAACAGCATCCTTATGGATATGGTCAAGATTGGTGAAAGTCACGGTCTGCATTTCCCCAGGGAGTTTGCCCTGCTGTTGAAGCAGTTCCTCTATTTCGACCGCTACGTGCATATCCTGGCGCCGGAAATGGATGTGTTCATGGATGAGCGACTGAACATGCTCCACTGACCGGAGATCCAACAACCCTGGCGGGAAGGACTGGTGTTCTGGCGAATGTGCCTTAATCCGTCGCCTTCCTGCCAAGGGTTTTGTACACTAAGGCAGCACTCGCAAAGCGCGGGCGCTGCCTTTTTTGTTTCTGATTCACTCTCCGGAAAATCCCTGACTTTATGGCGCTGGTCAAACTGCAAACGGAACACTTCCGGAACCTTTCCTCCGCGCCTGTGAATTTCTCTCCGTCTTTCAACCTGCTGTTTGGCGAGAATGGCAGTGGCAAAACCAGTGTACTGGAAGCCATTGGATATCTGGGACTGGGGCGTTCCTTTCGGATCAGTCGACACCAGGCGGTTGTGCAACACGGGCAACAACGCCTGACGGTATTTGGCGGTCTGGACCAGGGGCTGGATGAGGTAACACGTCAGAGCGCGGAACCCGGAACGCTGATACATCGATTGGGGTTTGCCCGGGACATCAGTCAAAAGGAAACCACGTTAAGGGTGGACGGCGAAGCGGTGAAGAACCTGTCTTCGCTCGCACGTCACCTTCCGGTATCGGTGATTGATCCAGGTGTATTCGATATTGTCGCGGGTGGTCCGGGAAAGCGTCGGCAATTTCTGGACTGGGCAGTGTTCCACGTGGAACCTTCTTTTGCTTCTGTGTGGCAACAGTGTCAAAGAGTGACGTCACAGCGGAATCAAACGCTGAGAAATGGTAGACTAGACGAAGCCTTGATCCGGGTCTGGGACAGTCAGTATACGCAGTTGGCGAATCGACTGACGGAAGCCAGACGCGCTGCTTTTGCCTTGTTTGAATCGGCATTCGAGCGCTTGTTGGCGGAGGTTGATGCGCCCTGGGTCGAAGGCATGAAAATGGACTTTTACCCTGGCTGGGATATCAGCCAGTCCCTGTCCGATGTGCTTGCGGCTCATCGGGAGCAAGAGCTGCGGATGGGGCATACGTTGTATGGTCCTAATCGTGCAGATGTGAAGTTGCGGTTTCAGGGCCGGCCGGTTGCAGAGACCTTCTCCAGGGGTCAGCAGAAAACCCTTGTGATTCTGATGAAGATTGCTCAAGGCATGGTGCTGAGCAATCTTGGCAAGCAGGTTACGTTCTTGTTGGATGACATCAACGCCGAACTGGATGTCAGCCACCGGGCGATGCTTGCTCAAAAACTGTATGAATTGCGATGTCAGGTATTCATTACCTCCATCGAACCGCCCCGCCCTGATGAACTCTGGGGGGACGCGAAACCGGAATATCGGATGTTCCACGTGGAACATGGCAAATTGACGGAAGAATAAGATCTGGGTGGCGCAGCGTGGCGCTGGTAGGAATTGGAACCAGCCATACGGCAGACCCGGTAATCACCCATCAGGAGTACCTAATGAGCGAATCGAACTACAATTCCTCCAGTATCAAAGTCTTGAAAGGACTGGATGCGGTTCGGAAACGGCCCGGGATGTACATTGGCGACACCGACGATGGCACGGGTCTCCACCACATGGTGTTTGAGCTGGTGGATAACTCCATTGATGAGGCCCTGGCCGGTCATTGCTCCGAGATTGGCGTTATTATCCACCCGGACGAGTCCGTCACGGTCAAGGATAATGGCCGGGGGATTCCAACCGACCTGCACGAAGAGGAAGGGGTATCCGCAGCGGAAGTTATCATGACCGTGCTTCACGCCGGCGGTAAGTTTGATGATAACTCCTACAAGGTTTCCGGTGGTCTGCATGGCGTGGGCGTCTCTGTTGTAAACGCCCTCTCCTCTACCCTTACGCTGACCATCCGCAGGGAAGGCAAAGTCTACGAACAGTCCTACAGCCATGGCGTACCGAATGCACCTCTGGGTGTGGTGGGCGACACCGACGCTAGTGGTACCAAGGTTCACTTCATTCCGTCCCCGGACACCTTTACCCATATTGAATTCCACTACGATATTCTGGCCAAACGGCTCCGTGAGCTGGCATTCCTTAACAGTGGGGTCCGTATTCGCCTTACTGACGAGCGTAGTGGCAAGGAAGAGGTCTTTGAATACGAAGGCGGGCTGCGGGCATTCGTAGAGCACCTGAATAGCACCAAGACGCCCATTAACCGGGTTTTCCACTTCAATAACGAGCGGGAAGACGGTATTGCGGTGGAAGTGGCCATGCAGTGGAACGATGCCTTCCAGGAGAACATCTACTGCTTCACCAACAACATCCCGCAGCGTGACGGTGGTACCCACCTGGCCGGCTTCCGTGCGGCCCTGACCCGTTCCCTCAATAACTACATTGAACATGAAGGTCTGGGCAAGAAAGCCAAAGTCAGTACTTCCGGAGACGACGCCCGTGAAGGTCTGACGGCAATCATCAGTGTGAAGGTGCCTGATCCGAAGTTCTCCTCCCAGACCAAGGACAAGCTGGTGTCCTCGGAAGTGAAAACGGCAGTGGAGCAGGAGTTGTATCAATCCTTTGCCGACTTCCTGCAGGAGCAGCCCAACGAAGCCAAGCTCATTGTGAACAAGATGATCGAGGCCGCGCGGGCCCGTGAAGCGGCGCGCAAGGCCCGGGACATGACCCGTCGCAAAGGCGCCCTGGACATTGCCGGCCTGCCGGGCAAACTGGCGGACTGCCAGGAAAAAGACCCCGCCCTGTCTGAACTGTTCATTGTGGAGGGTGACTCGGCCGGTGGCAGTGCCAAGCAGGGCCGCGCCCGCAAGACCCAGGCCATTCTTCCGCTGAAAGGTAAGATCCTCAACGTGGAAAAAGCGCGTTTCGACAAGATGCTATCATCCGCGGAAGTGGGCACGCTGATCACGGCGCTGGGCTGTGGTATCGGTCGCGAGGAGTTCAATCCGGAGAAACTCCGTTATCACTCCATCATCATCATGACCGATGCGGACGTGGACGGTTCCCACATCCGAACCCTGCTGCTGACGTTCCTGTTCCGTCAGATGCGCGAAATCATCGAGCGTGGGCACGTGTTTATCGCCATGCCGCCGCTGTACAAGGTCAAGCGCGGCAAGCAGGAGCAGTACCTGAAGGACGAGAAGGCCAAGGTCTCCTACCTGACCCAGACGGCCCTGGAAGGCGCTCAGCTGTTCGTGAACCCGGAGGCACCGGCAATCAAGGATTCGGCACTGGAAACCATGGTGAAGGATTACCAGGCGGTGATGGCGATGATCGATCGACTGTCCCGCGCCTATCCAGCCAAAGTACTGGAGCAGATGCTGCAGAACGTGACCCTGAAGCCGGAAGACCTGAAAGAGGAAGAAGCGGTTGCACGTTGGGTCGCACGTCTGGGCGAGGGCCTGGATCTGGATACCCGTACCGGCACCAAGTACACGTTCTCGGTGGAAAAGGATTCCGAGCGCAACCTCTACCTGCCCAAGGTAGTGATCTACGTGCACGGGATTCCCTATACCCACGTGTTCAACCATGAGTTCTTCGAATCCTCCTCCTACGCCGCCATTGCGCGAATGGGCGAAACCCTGGACGGAATGATTGAGGAAGGCGCCTACATTCAGCGCGGTGAGCGTAAGCAGACCGTGTTGTCCTTCGAAGGCGCCCTGGCCTGGTTGATGAAGGAAGCCCAGCGCGGCCTCAACATCCAGCGCTATAAGGGATTGGGTGAAATGAATCCGGAGCAGCTGTGGGAAACCACCATGGATCCGGAAACCCGCCGCATGATGAAGGTCACCATCGAGGACGCCATTGCTGCGGATCAGATCTTCACCACGCTGATGGGGGATGACGTTGAACCGCGTCGTGCCTTTATCCAGACTAACGCTCTGGAAGTGACCAATCTGGACGTGTGATTACACCTGCACCAGCGAAGTAATAAAAAAGGCGACCATTTGGTCGCCTTTTTTATTGAAAATCAAAGAGTTGTTTTCTTCCTCTCTGGCAGCCTACTTGCCCGACCCGGAATCCGAGGACTTGCTGTTCTCGTGTTGGTCTGCGAGATGCGGCGCCATCACCTCTTCCAGGGTATAACCGGTGAGCCGGCGAATGGAGCGCCATAGATAATAGAAAATGGCGATCATCATGATCATTGATGGAATGGCGATCATCGGGTAGCTCACCAACGTCATCTGGCCCAGCTCCTCATTGAAGGCCTGGGTGCCGGAGGGACTGACGACAATCCACCTCGCCAGCACATAGTTCATGATGGAAGAGAACAGGAACGTCAGACTGAAGAAATAGGTCGCCTTCAACAGCCTGGACTCAAACTCGTCTTCGCTACCCTGCTCTTTCAGCGCCGCCTGGATCTTGTCGACGTTCAGAACCGACGGGTTGTACAGCAAGGTGCGCACCAGGGGATATTTGGTGCGTGTGGATATCAGCACGGCCAAACCAATGATGGCGGGAATGGCCGCTTCCTTGATCGCCAGCCACCCGGCATCCAGTTCCAGCAGCCCAATACCACCGGTCAGCCCCACGCTGATCAGCCCCAGCACCGCAATAAAGTTCTTCTTGTGGTACTTGATGAGTTCGAAAAGTCCCCATCCCAGAGGAAAGGCCAGGCCAATGAGCAGGGCGTTCACGCTGCCCAGATACTCATCACCGCTCAATTTCATCAGAATCACGGAGGGAATGATAATACTGACCAGTAAATCAACCCAGGGCCTTGGCTTGTGGTCCGGAACGTTGGAGGAATTCGGAGATGTCATGGTTTAGCCTGGTTGGTGAAACAACAGCAGACCGAAAGGCACTGCCGGAGAACGTCCCGGCAGTATACGATGAATCGAACGGGTTACGTAAGCGGGGTCAGAAGCTTCCCGACGTACTCGCCGCAGAGCCGGAGTCGCCGGTTTGCAGGAGATTGTTGGCTCCGGGTTGCCAGACTAACTGGCTATCCGGGTCGGTTTCACTGCGTTTGATGCACTTCCACTCAATACCGGCATTAGCGGGCATGGTGAAGGTACCGTTCCAGGTCGGGTAGCTATCCGAATCCAGTTTGAGTGCGTCTGCAGGCGACCAGTTGCCAAGTTCGCTGTTGTTGCCGGTCACATACACACTTTGGCCCCAGTCGGTGGAACCGTTGGCGCACTCAAAGGCCACCGTAACGTCCTCATTGTCCGTTGGCTCGTCGTTATCAGCACCGTCACAGGGCGCGCCTGTGTGCAGTGCCGCTGCCTCCATCGGAGGGATATCCAGCGCCACCTGACCGCTCTGGACACCGACACAGCTACCGTCGCCGGCGATGTTGCGATATTGACCGTCCGGCAGCGCGGTATTGAAGGTTCGTGAAAGAGTCCCGCCTTCCCGGTTGATCGCCACAAAGCCCTTAGTGCCGCGATTGAACGCAATCTGGTTGTTGCCGTTGTCCCACCAGCCGGATACCCCGGTACCATCGGTCACGTTGCGGAACTCCACCATACCGGCAATGGCGTCCCAGCGATGTTCACAGACCCAGGCGTCACCACATTGCGCGCTACCATCCTGGTAAACGGTCTGGGCGGGCGGTCCCTGATCACCGTCGGAAAAGCTGTAGCTGGACATTACCTTCGGGTAGCCATAGGGCCAGGCCAGCATGAACACGTTGGCGAGGTTGTACACACTGCCGTCCTTGTAGGTCACAACGTTGCTACCACCGGCACCATGGCCACGCTGATTGTCATGGTTATCGGTGAACACCACAGCATCACCACCGGCGAGGAACCCCCAACTCTCACCAAAGCTGTTCAGATTGGCCAGTTGCTGGTTCTTGAACACATCACCAATGGCGGCGCTGTAGCGAAACTCCGTGACATCGGAAATACCGGTGTACTCCCCGGCACTCACCGCTTCGCCCCCCAGGTCGATCACTTCCTGGAACACATAGAGCGGATCGTTCAATCCCGACAGAATGCCGCTGATATCGGACGGCGACATGTGCTTGGCCGCATCAATGCGAATGCCCTTCACACCCAGGGATGTCAGCTGATTCAGATAGCCGGCAATGGTGTTCTGCACGTAGCCATCCGCCGTATCCAGATCCGGCAACCCCACCAGCTGACAGTTCCGCACCCGCCAGGCATCGGTGCCGTAGTCTTCAGGATGGATGGTGCAGGGGGTGTGAAAATCGTTGCTGCTGTAAATGGGGTAACTGAGGGAACCGGAGTCATAGCTCGAGCCGGCAGTCCCCGTTCCCGACCCGTTGGCCATATGATTGATCACCGCGTCGGCGTAGACATCCACACCGGCGGCGTTACAGCGCTGAACCATCTCCGCAAAGGCGCTGGCATCGCCACCACGGCCCTGCAGCCGATAACTGACCGGTTGATACCGGGTCCACCAGGCGCTGCCCTGGATGTGCTCCTGAGGCGGCGACACCTGCACAGCACGGAAGCCCTTCGGCCCCAGAAAGTTCTCACATTCCTGAGCCACGTCGCTCCATTTCCATTCAAACAGATGAACAAACGCGCCCGCATGGGCCTGTTGGGTGGGTAATGCCATCGCCACGCCCAGGGCGGCCCCGGCGACAAACCGATGTAAAGGGATCATTGCATGCTCCTGTATTGTCTTTGTTGTGGTGCATTGTGTTGTCTCAGCCAACGGTTGGTTGTTTTCTATTCAGATTGACTGACAAGTAGCAACATGCATTGCGCAATCTTTAGGCAGAACATCCTTGAGTCATAAAAAGGGGGCGTAGTACCAGGGAGGATCTATTTTTTGGTCACACCAGAAGTTTGAAGCGTCGGTGAGGGCAGGCGTTCGGAACCTGTGCGGAGCCATGGATGGCGGAGCCCAAGCGTCCCATGGATGGGCTTGAAGCGTGTTTCCGAACGCCTGCCCTCACCGATGCCCGCACCCATTCCGGAGACCAAAAAAAGCCGGGCGTACAGCCCGGCTTCGGTCTTCAAGGAAAGTTTGAACGGATCTAAGCGCCAACTTCCTTAAGGCTTTCTTCCACAATTGCGAGACCTTCTTCCAGCACAGCGTCCTCGATGGTCACCGGCATCAGGAACCGCAGGGTATTACCGTACATACCGCAGCTCAGCAGAATCAGCCCCTTCTCCTTGGCCTTCTTGGTCACCGCTGCCGCCAGATCCGGCCTGGGTGTATGGCTGTCCTTGCTTTCCACCAGCTCGAAAGCCGCCATGGGACCAAGGTTACGCACATTATCCACATGCTCGAACTGGTCCTGCCACTGACTGAAGCGCTGGTTCAGCTTGTCGCCGAGTGCCTGGGCCTTGCCCAGAATATCCTCTTCCTGAAACACCTCGAACACCGCCAAAGCCGCTGCACAGGCTGTCGGACTGCCGGTGTAGGTGCCGCCAAGCGAGTTCGGGCCGGACGCATCCATGTAATTGTCGGTACCGACGATGGCGGAAATCGGCATACCGTCAGCCATGCTCTTGGCCATGGTAATCATATCCGGCTCAACGCCACTGTGTTCAATGGCGAACATCTTGCCGGTTCTGCCAAAGCCACTCTGCACCTCATCCACAATCATCAGGATATCGTTCTCGTCGCAGATCTTGCGGATCTCCTTGAGAAAGCTCGTCGGTGCAGCATAGAAACCGCCCTCACCCAATACCGGCTCAATGACGATTGCTGCAGTATGGCTTGCCGGGGAATCGGCCTTCATTGTCATCTTCAGGCCGCGCAGCGCCTCGTCTTCGCTGACGCCGTGATAGGGCACCGGGAAAGGCGCGCGGTACACCGTGCCGGGCATCGGGCCGAAGTCGGTCTGGTAGGGCGCGGCCTTGCCGTTCATCGCCATGGTGTAGAAGGTACGTCCGTGGTAGCCGCCGTCAAAACAGATCACGTTGGTGCGGCCAGTGGCGGCACGGGCAATCTTGATGGCGTTTTCCAGGGCTTCGGCGCCGGAGTTGGCCAGCATGACCTTGGCGTGGCCGCGTACCGGGCTCACACTGCTGAGTTTCTCTGCCAGCTTAACGTAGCCCTCATAGGGCATGACCGTCTGGCAGGTGTGCATCAGCTTGTCGAGCTGGGCCTTCACGGCTTCCACCACCTTCGGGTGGCGGTGGCCGATGTTGAGGACACCGATGCCGCCGGCAAAATCGATCATCCGGTTGCCATCGGCATCCCACAGTTCCGCGTTGGTTGCGTGATCGGCAAACTGTTCATTGGGACTTGCCGCGCCCGCTGCAACGTAACGTTCTTTGAGTGCCTGCAATTCTTTATTGCTCACTTTGCCATTCTCCCTGGTATCAGGTTCGAATATTCGGCGGCGACCGCGCTATGCCGGGTCGCCGCCCTGGAATCTCTCTATCAGTGTAAGGAGTACGGTGACGGTTCACAAACCGACTAATTGATAGCAGTGGCCGTTTCCTCCCCGGAATCGCGGAACTGCAGCCGTGCCAGGCGCTGGTAGAGCGGGTTGCGCTGCATCAGCTCGTCATGGCGACCGATATCCTGAAGTTTGCCCTGATCCATCACCGCAATCCGGTCGGCATCGCGAACCGTGGCCAGACGGTGGGCAATGACCAGTGTGGTTCGTTGTTCGGTCAGCGCCGGCATCGCCTGCTGAATCAGGTGCTCGCTTTCCGCATCCAGCGCGCTGGTGGCCTCATCCAGCAGCAGAATCGGGGCATCCGCCAGTAACGCACGGGCAATGGCCAATCGTTGTTGTTGACCACCCGATAGCCCGAGACCGCTGTCTCCCAACCGGGTGTCATACCCTTGTGGCAGCGCCTGGATGAATTCATCGGCATGGGCAATAACGGCGGCTGCCCTCACCTCCTCCAGACTGGCTGTTGGCCGGGCATAGCGAATGTTGTCCAGCACGGAACCATGAAACAGCGCCGGATCCTGGGGCACCAGGGCAAAACACCGTCGCAGGTTCGCCAGGGTGAGCTTGCAGGCAGGAATGCCGTCGATGTTGATGGTGCCGGCTTCCGGTTCGTAGAAGCGCAGCAGCAGATCGAACAGGGTGGATTTACCGGCACCGGAAGGGCCCACCAGCGCCAGCGTTTCACCGGCACGGATGTTGAGGTCCAGGTGGTTGATGGCGGCTACTTCCTGCCGCGACGGATAACGAAAAGTCAGCCCCTGAATGTCGATCCGGCCGCTGACGTTGGCAGGCAGCGGTACGGCGTTCTCCGGTTCACTGGTCAGTTCCGATGGCGTCTGCAACAGTTCGAACAATCTGGCAGCGGAACCGGCGGCGCGCTGGAGCTCTCCGATCACTTCGCTGAGCGCGCCAGCGGCCACACCCACCAGCAGGCTATAGAACACGAAGGCCGCCAGCTCCCCGGGGCTGATCCGACCGTGGATGACATCCAGGCCACCGATCCACAGCACCACTCCAACGGCCCCCATAACCAGCGCGATCGCCAGCGCCGTCAGCCAGGATCGTTGCTGGATACGGGCACGGGCAATGTCAAAGGCACGCTCTGAAACTTCGGCGAAAAAGCGGCGGTCGTGAGACTGATGATTGAATGCCTGAACGGTTTTGATCTGTGCCAGATTTTCACCCACGTAACTGCCGACATCGGCCACCCGGTCCTGGCTGAGACGGGATAACTGACGGACCCGGCGACCGAAAAACAGAATCGGAATGATCACCAGTGGGAAGCCCAGGAAAATCACACTCGCCAGCTTGGCGTTGGTGACAAACAACAACATCAGGCCACCCACCAGCATCAGCGCATTGCGCAGGGCAATAGAGATCGTGGAGCCGATCACCGACTGCAACACCGTGGTATCAGCGGTAAACCGGGACTGGATCTCCAGTGCCCGGTTCTTTTCAAAGAAGCCGGGATGCAGGTCAATCAGGTGGTTAAAGACCTGCTTGCGGATATCCGCCACCACCCGCTCCCCGATCCAGGACACCAGGTAAAACCGCGAAAACGACCCGACCGCCAGGCCCAGCACCAGCACAAAAAACAGACCGATGGCCCTCGCCAGGTTCCCGGGCGATTGGGTAGCCAATCCCTGGTCCACCAGAATTCGTAAACCCTGACCAAGGCCAAGGGTAATGCCGGCAGTGATGATAAGCGCCACCACGGCGCCAACCACCGCCCGACGGTAGGGGCTTATGAATCCGACAACCAGTTTCAAGGCCTTGCGATGACGGGTATTAATGATGTGCCTCCTGGATACGGCGTGCTGTAGACTCTGGTAACAGTACGGTTTGGACTCCCAACAAGACCTATCATACAGCTATGTAAGAGTGTGCGGGGTGGAACGGCCTGCCAGGACCGTCAAAAGCCAGGGATGGCTTTTGC
>NZ_JBJJLC010000043.1:0-2188 GCF_045449855.1 Marinobacter alkalisoli
GCGTTATGTTTCCTGGAGTGATCAGTGGCTTCAGCAGAGCACATGAAATATCGGAAAATGGAGTTTCAGCCCAACGTGCCCGATACACTCTTTTCCGAGGACGAGATCGAGCTGTTGGTCACATACGGCTCGTGGCTTGCAGCTCTCATGCGCGGGGCAATTAGTCCTGAAACACCAGCCCAAGAGCGCTTCGTCGAGGTTTGTAATGGAAACAAAAATCCGGAAAGTCAGTTCGAAAAAGTCTGGGCCAAGTACATTAAACGCAAAATCTGGGAGTCAGAAAATCCAGACTATGTGGGCAAGCAAGAGGCTGACTTGCTGGTGAATCTGGGCATAACTGGTCGTGGCTGGGGCGTTTACGGCCATTTCAAGTAAAACATAACAAGGCGCATCAATTCGCGGCCGGTGGCCGCCGGACGCCCTTTTCATTGCGGCTACGCCTCCATTACAAGGGCGCCGTTGTGCGCTGGCGTTAAGCATACGAACCGATGATCGAACTCGAACTTAAACCCGGAATCGGCGCAGGCAGCATCAAGCTTGGCTCAGGGCGCAGCGATGTCCGACAACAATTGGCAGAGCTTGGCTACCCACTCTGCTACGAGAACGGACTCATCGATTACTTCTGCGATAATTCGTTACAACTTGAGTACGAGAATAAAGTGCTTCGCTTTATCGGGATATCTGACCATCAGAATATCCATTGCACCTATTACGGCGTTGATGTTTTTGACACAGAGGCCAAGAAGCTCTTTCAGCTATTCGCCAGTAGAGAGATTGCTCTTCCCTTTGAGCGGCCCGGTGAAACCTGTTTTTTCCCGCATCAGGGTCTCAACTTGTGGGAGGCCGATGAACAATATGATCGAAAGGGTTCCTATAAACGACCGCTGTATGCTCAAGTAGGCGTTGAGGCACCGGAGGCACCAAGTGATGCCTAACCAGGCCAGGCACGGCGACGTCTACTACATTGCGGCTACGCCTCCATTTCGTAGCCGCGCATGCTGGCGGCGTTGAGGCTGTAGAAAAAGGTCGAAGGCCTATTTCGAGTCGAAATTGATCAATAAATGAGCTAAAAATAGAGCCTATTCTTAAAATCTGGAGCACTCATGATTGAAAACACTTCCAGATTTTACGTAGGAACGCGATCGAACAAAGGGGCGGGACTTTTTCTACAGCCTCGTTAGGCAAGAGAGGAGAGCATGCCGAAAACTCAGAAAACCATGCCCCAAGAATTTTTTGATTACGCTGACCGGCTCAATGCTCTTGATGATGAAGGCTTTGCTGAAGAGGTAATAGACGCTGAGACTGTGATTGAGGCTTTCTTGGATTCGATACGTCGGCATAGTACGGAGCTTCCATCTCGCAACGAGCTTGCAATGGCTTGCATGTGTCTCGCTTTCTCAACCCGGCAAGAAGATATTGTTAAGGGGGCATGGGATATTGTCTGGAAGCTCTCAAATGATGAAATTGGTGTTTCCTTTTACTCAATTGCGCCGACAATAGAGGAAATGCATAAAGCGGCTGTCTACTCATGGGAGCAGTCGGCCAAGCAGCAAGTGAAGCCTTGCGATAATGATGACGTGCCGTTTTGACCAGGCCAGTTTCGGATTGTTGCCTAACAAGGCCAGACACGGCGACGTCTACTACATTGCGGCTTCGCCTCCATTCCGTAGCCGCGCATGCTGGCTGGCGTTAGGAGAAAAATTGGGGCTTCTCGAGTTTAAGCAGGCCGTGTTAGGTCTGCCTGTAAATCACGTATGGCTTGGTCATGGCTCTGCCATATTTGTTGAGTTGGGTGAACTGTCACCGACTTATCTGCGTGATGGCTCCACTGGTAACCCGAGCGGTAATTTTACGCTCATGGTTGAGTGGAGCTGGCGAATCGAAAAGCCTCGATCCATCTTGGGCGGCAGCTATAGCTCGGCACGTCGGTGGCCCAGCATGTTAAAAAAGTTGCTGGGCTCGACGGTTACTGGTTTAGAGACAATTGGTGCGATCCCCGAGATACAGTTGAGCCTTTCTAACGGGACCCGAGTTGTCTCCTTCATGACAGAGAGTGGGCAGCCGCAGTGGGCTCTAATTTCTAGGCAACCTGGGTTTGGGACCTTGTGTGTCAAAAATGGCAGAGTTTGCGTTGATTCCGGAAACTCCTAACCAGGCCAGTCACGGCGACGTCTACTACATTGCGGCT
>NZ_JBJJLC010000044.1:0-41684 GCF_045449855.1 Marinobacter alkalisoli
ACCTACGTTTTGTTCAGTTTCGTCCCGCGTTCCTGAAAATCATGCTCGTTAAAAGCGTAAACGTTTGGCCTTGAAGAACCGGTTGGAAGTCCCTGTCCAAAAATTTCGAAGGCCATGGATGGCCTGAGAGAAGCGCACATGGATGTGCTCGTAGCGGTTTTTGGACAGGGACTTCCAACCGGTTCCTCCCCCAAAACCCAGACATCCACGAGGCGGGCTCCTCCAAGCTCAAACCACAATCAAAGCCGAGCCACCCCAAACGTATTAGGCCGCAACTGCCTTGTCTCAGCCTCCCGGCACACATCCAGAACCAGGGCCACCACCCGCCGTGTATCCCGCGGGTCGATCAGGCCGTCGTCCCACAACCGGGCCGTGCCGAACAGGGCGGTTGAGCCGTCCTCCAGCTTCTTGGCCGTGGCCTGCTCCAGAAAATCCAGCGTCTTCGGATCCGGCTCCATGCCGCCCCGGCGCTGCTTGTCCTCCGCCACGATGCGCATCACCTTGCCGGCCTGGGCCGGGCCCATGACGGCTGTGCGGCTGTTGGGCCAGGCAAAGATAAACCTCGGGTCCAGACCGCGACCGCACATGGCGTAGTTACCGGCACCATAGGAACCGCCGATCACAATGGCGATTTTGGGCACCCGGCAATTGGCTACCGCCTGAATCATTTTCGAGCCGTGTTTGATGATGCCGTTCTGCTCCGAGTGAGTGCCCACCATGAAACCGGTGGTGTTGTGCAGGAACAGCAACGGCGTGCCCGCCTGATCGCAGAGCTGGATAAATTGGGCCGCCTTGGCGGAACCGGCCGGGGTAATCGGGCCGTTGTTGCCGATGATGCCGACGGAATGACCTTCGATGCGGATGGTGCCGCAGACGGTCTGGTCGTCGAATTCGTTCTTGAAGTCCATGAACTTCGAGCCATCGGCAATGCGCGCCAGAATTTCGCGAACGTCATAGGGCTTCTTGGAGTCCGCCGGGATTACGCCCAGCAGTTCTTCCGCCGGGTATAGCGGGTCTTCCCACTGCCATTCTCGCTGCGGCGGCAACTGTTCGTTCCAGGGCAGGGCTTCCAGGATGTTTCTCGCCTGGCGGATGCCGTCGGCGTCGTCTTCGGCCAGGTATTCGGCGGTGCCGGCTACCTGGGCGTGCATTTCCGCACCGCCCAATTCTTCGTCGGTGGCCACTTCACCGGTAGCGGCTTTCAGCAACGGCGGGCCGGCGAGGAACATCTTGGCCTGGTCGCGTACGGCGATGACGTAATCAGACAGGCCCGGCTGATAAGCGCCGCCGGCGGTAGCGTTGCCATGGACCACGGTTACCTGGGGAATGCCGGCGGCGGACATGCGGGCCTGGTTGGCGAAGCCGCGGGCGCCGAGCACGAAAATGTCGGTGGCGTAATTCAGGTTGGCGCCGCCGCTTTCGGACAGGGACACCACCGGCAGTTTGTTCTCCATGGCGATTTGCTGCAGGCGCAGGGTTTTGTCCAGGCCGGCCGGGGTGATGGTGCCGCCCTTGATGGCGCTGTTGCTGGCGACGACCAGGCAGCGAATGCCGCTGACGGTGCCGATGCCGGCAATGATGCCGCCGCCGGACAGGCTGCCGTCTTTGTCATCGTGCATCTTGTAGCCGGCCAGGGAGCACAGTTCCAGAAACGGCGTGCCCCGGTCCAGTAACCGATTGATGCGATCCCGGGGCAGCAGTTTGCCCCGTTTGGTGAATTTTTCCCGAGCCGCTTCCGCCAGATCCAGAACCTTTTGTTCCACATCCCGGAAGGTGGTGATGTGGGCTTCCATGGCTTCGCTGTTAGAACGGAAGTCGTCCGACTGCGGGCTGACGGTGGATTCAATGGCCTGCATTGTTGTCTCCTCAGTCTTCGCCCAGCACTTTGGGGGTGGTGGCCCGGTGGAAGCCGTTGAATGGTTCGTTGTTCTTTGCTTTCGGGAACGGCCAAACCCGACCGCCCTGGGACGCAGCGCCGTCGATGCGCAGGCAATCGCCGCTGACAAAGGCCGCGCCGGGACTCAGCAGGAAGCAGATGGCAGCGCTGACTTCGGCCTCGGTGCCCATGCGCTTCAGGGGCACGTTATCGCCCAGGCTGCGAATCCACTGCTTCATGTGTTCCGGGTAGTTGTCCATGCCGCTGGAGGCAATCCAGCCCGGGGCGACAGCGTTCACACGCACCCCGGAAGTTCCCCATTCCACCGCGGCGGTCTGGGTGAAGTTCACCATGCCGGCACGGGCAGCGCCGGAGTGGCCCATACCGGGCATGCCGCCCCACATGTCCGCAACGATATTGACGATGGCGCCCCCGGTTTTGGACAGCGCCTGGGTGTAAGCCTCGCGGGCCATCAGGAAGCCGCCGGTGAGGTTGGTGCGTACCACGGTTTCCCAGCCTTTCTGGTTAATGCCGGCAAGCGGGGAAGGGAACTGGCCGCCGGCGTTGTTGACCACGCCATTGAGTCCGCCGTGTTCCTCAAGAATCTCGGCCATCGTGGCTTTAACGGACTCTTCCTCGCGGATGTCGCAGACGTGGGCGGTGGCGATCCCGCCGTCCTCGGTAATCTCGGCTTTCACCGCTTCAACCTTTTCGGCCTTACGGCCTACCAGCGCGACGCGGGCGCCAAGGGCGGCCAGCTCATGGGCGGTGCAGCGACCGATGCCGGAGCCACCGCCAGTCACGATAAAGGTCTGGCCCTTGAACAGGTCCGGGTGAAAGATGGATTGATAACTCATGAGCGTTGTCCTTTTTCCAGAACGGCCCGGGCAACGGGCACAGGGAATTCCAGTAATTGCTGGGCGAAGGCCTTGCCTTGAGGATCAATTCGCAGGCTGGCGACGCCACCGCCGCCAAGGCTGTGTTCCAGCAGGAAGTTGAAGGCATGGAAACCGGGCAGGGCCCAGCGGGTCACCTTGCCGGTTTCGGGATTCAGGGTATGGGCCATCCAGTCGGCCACGGCGGATTCGGTCAACGCTGCTTCGATAAAGGGCACGAAGTCCGGGTGGCGGGCAATCACGCCGATGTTGCTGTGGTCGCCTTTGTCACCGCTGCGGGCCCAGGCCAGGTCGATCAGCGGTACAGTGGTGTCGGTGTCCGGCAGATCAGGGAGTGCGGATGATTCGGTGAGCTGGGCCGGGTCGAAGCCGCCTTCGGTGCTGACGTTCACCGTGTGGTTGTCGCCAGCCAGATCAACCGTCACCGTCAGTTCGGATTTTGGCACCAGGCAGGAATACAGCCGGATCTTCGGCCACACCGTCGGGCGCCCCCCGACAATGCCGGTGATGCCGGGGGCCATGCCGGTGGCGGCCTGGGCAATCTCCCGGGAAAACAGCACCAGCGCTTCCTTTTTAGGGTGGGCGGTGCTGATTTTCACTACCACTTCGCGGCAATCCTGCCGTTGACCGTGGGCGCCATAGGTTGCTTCCGTACCCAGCAATTCAACGCTGGTTTCGGTGTAATCCGGCAGATCGCGTTCGCTGAACATGCGGGAGGTTTTGGTCAGAATGGCATCGGCGACAGTCCGCGCCTTGGCTTTTGCGTCAATGCCGGCGAGCAGGAAGGTCACCGTGCATTTGAAGCCATCCGGCCAGGTGCCCGATACCTTGTAGCTGTCTGTAGGCGGCAGCCCACGGGCGCCGCGTACCGTGACCTGATCGGTGCCGGTCTCGGTCAGTTCCACCCCGGTAAAGTCACAGGTCACATCCGGCAGCAGGTAGGCGCGGGGATCACCAATTTCATACACCAGCTGCTCGGCCACGGTGCCCCGGCTGACTTTGCCTCCGGTACCTTCAGGTTTGGTGATCAGGAAATCGCCATTGGCGCTGACTTCGGCAATGGGGAAGCCCATGTCGGCGTAACCGTCGGCCACTTCCTGCCAGTCGGTAAAGTTGCCGCCAGTGGACTGGGCTCCGCATTCAAGCAGGTGGCCGGCGAGGCTGCCCTGGGCGAGCTTGTCGTAGTCGCTCCAGCTCCAGCCAAATTCGTGCACCAGCGGTGCCAGTACCAGAGCGCTGTCCGCCACGCGTCCAGTGATCACAATGTCTGCACCCTGTTCCAGGGCCGCCACCAACCCGGGTGCGCCCAGATAGGCGTTGAGGCTGACCATCATCGGCGGCATGGGCTGGCCGGTGGTCATTTCGGTGATGCCGGTCTCCGCCAGCTGTTTCTTTTTCATCAGCAGGTCATCGCCCAGCACCAGCGCAATCTTCAGTTCCACGCCGGCTTTTTCGCACAACGCCTGCAGGGCATCGCGGCAGGCTACGGGATTGACGCCGCCGGCGTTGGCCAGCACCCGGATGCCTTTATCTTTGATATCACCCAGAAGTGGCGCCATGACCGTCTGGACGAAGTCCCGGGCATAGCCCTGGGAAGGATCTTTCATCTTCTGACCGGCCATGATGGACATGGTGATTTCGGCCAGGTAGTCCGCCACTAGGTAATCGATGTTGCCTTTTCGGACCAGTTGGGCCGCCGCAGTCTCGGTGTCGCCCCAGAAGGCGGCGGAGCAGCCGATGCGAACGGCTTTCGGGGAATCTGCCATGGTGTTTGCCTTGTTCTTTGTGGCCGTCCGGGTGGCGAGACCCGACGGGGTTCTCCAATGATAAAAATGACGATACCAAGCAAGCGCTTGGTTTGTAAACAGGAAAATTGCGGGTAGAATGACGAAATTGTTTCTGTAGCTGGAAAAGCCTGTGACCCAAGACGCCATCCTCCGCTCCCTGATTGCTGAAAACCTGGTTTCCGATCCTGCGGGTGCCCGCGGCCGGCTTTTGCGGGAGGCCGCCCGGCTGTTTCGGGACAAAGGCTATGAACGCACGACCGTGAGGGACCTGGCGGCAGCGGTTGGTATCCAGTCTGGCAGCCTGTTTCATCATTTCCGCACCAAAGAGGACATTCTCAAAGCGGTGATGGTGGAAACCATTCGTCTCAATACCGCGCTGATGCAGGCTGCCATGGAGGCAGAGAGAACCCATCGTGGCAAACTTCGCGCCCTTGTTCGTGCCGAGCTGGAGTCCATCAACGGCCAGACCGGCGAGGCCATGGCAGTACTGGTGTTTGAGTGGCGCAGCCTCTCCGAAGGGGCCCAGGCGGAGGTGCTGGAGCTCCGGGATATCTATGAACAGTTATGGCTCGATGTGCTTGGGGCGATGAACGGTGAGGGGCAATTGAAGGCCGATCCGTTTGTGGTGCGCCGGATGCTGACCGGCGCGCTAAGCTGGACGGTGACCTGGTATCGGCCGGATGGCGGCATGAGCCTGGATGGATTGACCGATCAGGTCGTTGCGATGATGGGGTTGGCGGAATAACAACGAACCGCTCGTCGGAGCTCTCTGCAGAACCCGCTACCGAATTTTCTGTGGCGCTTTCTGTAGAACTTTCAGCAGAACTTCCGTCGTTGGTACAAATGTACTCGAACAGGGTGTTTTCTGAACTCCTTGTTTTTTATCTAAATAATTTCATATTCTTTCTTTCACTGCGGGCCATTGGCCTGATCGGCATAACCAAATCGGCATTCGAGCCATTTTTGTCTGACAAGATTCACCGCATTCTTCATATCGATGAAGATACACGGGGTGGTAACGAGTCACCCGGGACTTATAAAAACAACGTAGAACACAGGGCGAATTATGATCTCTTCACTGGTTAAAACCCTTGGGCGCATGGTCGCCATGCGCAACAAGCTGATGGTTCTGGCCGCTCTGGCCTTCCTGGCCGGCTGCTCGGCGAACCCGATCTATTCCACCACAGGCGTGGTGCTCTCCAGTTACTCGGAAGGAGAAGCAACTCCTTACGTACTGCAGATGTCTGACCCGGAAATGGCCTGCGCCCTGGGTGAAGGCATTGATCCCTTGCTGTATTCGTTTTCCCGGGTCACGTCTGCACCGGACAGTACCGGTTCCCTGTTGATGCTGTTGGCGGGTAACTGTTCGGAATACCAGGCATGGGAAGCCGAGCTGGAATATCTGCGTGAGGATTACGCCGGCAATGTGCCTGCGGCGAAGGATGCTCGTGAGCGGGCGAAACGCCTGAACGCGGAAACCGCAAAGCGCCGTTACATCGCGTTCCAGCGTGCCATGGCCGCCTATGATTTTGATCCCGCTGCGGAAGAGCTGGAGTGTCCGTTCCTGTTTGAAGAGCAGGACGAACTGACATTCATGGTCGGACTTCTGACCGGTCTGCAGGCGATTGTCAATGACGCCAACTCCGGCGCCATGGCGGGTGTGCCCCGTAATATAGCGCCACAGGCTGAACGCGCTGCGACCTGTCTTGATAACGAGAAGTGGGGCGGTTTGCCGAATGCTATCCGTAGCCTGGTATGGCTGCTGCTGCCGGATACCCGCCCGGCGCTGTCCCCGGATCCCTGGCAAGTTCTGGAGAACAGTTCCGAGCTTTCCGTTCAGGCCGGCTTCCGCGTTTCAATGGCACTGGAAGCGGTGGCAGCGGAAACCTTTGGTAAGCCGGAAGTTCTGGAAGACCTGATCGCAAGGTTTGCAGAAGCGGATAACACCATCGTTGTCCGGGATGATTATCGGTTGTTGGATGAAGTCGCCCGCGACGTTATCCAGTTCTCTTCCGACAAACACTGGACAGCAGAGTACGGTTACCGCACACCGCGTCGCCATTTCGGGAAAATGAGCCCGGAGAGTGAAGAAGAAACTGAAACCATGGACCTGGATGACCTGCTGTAAGCAGGCATCCAACCTCTGCCAACGAAAACCCTTACAAACACAAGAATGACCCGGAGGTCAGTTATGATCCGCAAATCCCTTGCTGCCTTGTCACTCGTTGCTGCTGCACCGTTTGCTTCAGCCGAACCTATCAAGATGTGCGTGTTTGATGTCATCGGCGCCAACGGTGACATGTTCAACATGGTCAAGGATTACGCCCTTGAGATGAAAGCCCACGGTGTGGATTTTGAACTGCGCCCCTACACCGATGAGGGCGTCGCGGTAGGTGACTTCAACTCCGGCCAGTGTGATGCGGTTGCGGCCACGGATCTCCGTACCCGCCCATTCAACAGGTTCACTGGCAGCATCAGTGCTGTTGGCGCCATCCCGACTTACGGTGACTTGAAGACCACATTGGCAACCCTGGCCCAGCCGAAGGCCGCTTCACTGATGGAAAGCAACGGTTATGAAGTGCTGGGCATTGTGCCCGCCGGTGCCGGTTACCTGTTCGTGAATGATCGCAGTATCGATACTGCGGGCGAGTTAGCCGGTAAGCGCATGGCGACCCTGGATTACCAGAAAGACGCCATTCACATGGTTAACCACGTAAAAGCCACGGTAGTTCCCTCCGATATCACCAACTTCGCGGGCAAGTTCAACAACGGTTCTGTTGATACCGCATATGCACCCGCCTTCGCCTACGAGGCCCTGGAACTGTACAAGGGCATCGGGGAAGACGGCGGTATTGTCGATTACCCGCTGGCCCAGCTCACCATCCAGGTGATTGCCCGTGAAGGCATTCTGGACGACGAAACCGCCCAGAAGTCCCGGGAAGTGGCCTGGGGCATGTATGGTCAGGCCATGGATCTGATTCGCAGCCAGGAAGAAGCCATCCCCGAGGAGAAATGGATTCGCATCCCGGACAACGACATTCAGGGTTATCAGGAGATGTTCCGCGAAAACCGCCTTCAGCTTCGTGATGGTACCGAAGGTGCAGAAAAGGTTTACCATCCCAAGATGATGGGCCTGCTCAGCAAGATTCGCTGCTCCAGCAACCCGTCTGCGTCCGAATGCACCGCAAGCGATCGCGAATAATAAGATAACATCAAGGCTGATCCTTCATGAACTGGCAAGCGCTTTCGACAGCAGGTGCCAAGACCCTTTACCCCGTGCATCGTATGCACGGGGTAATACTCTTGCTGCTCCTGATCTTCACACTTCTTCTCGGCATGGGGAATTCCCTCCACTCCAGAATGCTCTGGGTGGGGGAACAGACCTGGCCGAACTACTATCTGCTTAATCCGGACGCGACCGAGCCCAGCTGCAACCTGCTGATGGATGTAGAGGCAGAGGTGCAGAAGCGACTTGATGCCTACGAGCCCGACCCGGATGATCTGTTCAGCTCTCCGCCGAACGAGGACTCGATCCGGCAGTCCCTGGAGCGAAACCTTGCGCTTTGCGAACAGAAGTACCTCATGTTCCAGGAGAACCAGAAGCACGCCACGGCCGCCCTGTCGGTGTTCAAGACCGTGGAGCAGGGGTTCGCCTCGTTCCTGCTGGATAATATTGAGCTGACCAAGTTTCTGTTTATTGCAATGTTTGCGATGGCCGCCGCGATTTCCGCGCTGGATGCCGATCACATTGCATTAAGGTTGCCTCGCAACCGGGCGGAATGGCGATTGAGTCAGGGTGTACAGCTGGCCGTTAACGGAATGATGGTTTTCTCCCTGCTTTCGTACGTCGGGAAGCTGGAGGGCTCGCCTGGATCGGAAGATAACATCGTGCTTCAGCATGCCTGGGCTGCTGTATTCGGGCTGTTCATGGTGATCAACCTGACACGCTTTATCAATATTCCGGAGCGAATGAAGGCGGGTAACCTGAGTGCGTCCTCTGGTCTGGTGCTGCCGCTCTATTGCGCGATGGGCCTGATCGCCATGAGCTACTTCTTCTTCGTGGACGGGTATTCTTCGGGTCTTGCCATCTACTTCGGGATGATGACCAACCTGTCGTCCATGTTCATCAACATCGGTCTGTACGTGTTGGTCGGTATGGCTCTGAAGCAGACGCGCATACCGGAACTGTTGCTGAACATCATCAAACCGTTCCATCTGCCTGCGCCCATGCTGGCGTCTGTGATGATCTTTGCCACGGCATTCCCCACAGCGTTCACCGGGGCGTCCGGTATCTTCATCCTCGCTGTCGGTGGTGTGGTCTACGATGAACTGCGACGCGCCGGCGCCGGTCGTCAGTTGTCTCTGGCAACGACTGCCATGTCAGGAAGCCTGGGTGTGGTGTTGAATCCTTGTCTGCTGATTGTTGTGGTCGCTGCCCTGAACAAGGAAGTCACAACGACCGAGATGTATGGCTGGGGCTTCTGGGTGTTCATGATGTCAGCCACGCTGTTCTCCATCATTGTGTGTAAGACCCAGGGCAACTGGAAACCACGCCCTGCGCCGGGCGCCTTCCGTGAAGCGCTGATGGAACTTCGGCCTCTGGTCCCGTATGCAGCCGTCGCTGTCAGTGTGATTCTGGCCATCTGGATTATTCTGGGACTGGGCTTTAACGAGTACAGTGCCCCGATGATCATGCCGCTGGTGATCCTGGCTCTGGTCTATCTGGACGCCGGCAAGGACAGCCGGAATGATGGAGAAAGTCGATCCCAGGCGTTCTGGAGCCGCAGCACCGCAGCGGCCAGTGATGCAGCGGTTCATATCGGTGCGCTGTTGGCGCTGATTGGTTTCTCTATTTGCCTGGGGGGGATTCTGGAGCGGTCTGACATTGTTCACGCCCTGTTCCCGGAAGACCTCACAAGTCCGTGGATAGCCATGCTGGTGATTGTGATCATGCTTACCGTCATTGGTATGGTGATGGACCCATTCGGCGCGGTCGTCCTGGTGTCGGCAACCATTGCTCAGCCAGCCATTCAGTTGGGTATTGATCCTCTGCATTTCTGGATTGTCTGCCTGGTGGCATTCGAGCTGGGTTACCTCAGCCCGCCGGTAGCGCTGAACCATCTGCTGACCCGTCAGGTGGTCGGTGAAACTGAAGTGTTGGCTGCGGAGCGTACCGGTTCTTTCTGGCACCGTTACGAGCGCCTGTTGCTGCCCCTGGCGGTAATGGTGCCGACGTTGCTGGTTACAGCCTTCATCCCGATGTTGTTCTACGCTCTGTAGAACGAAGGCCGGGTAACACGCCAGAAACCGCCGGTGGGGTAACCTGCTGGCGGTTTTTTTGCATCCGGGTATCGTTCGGGAACGTAATGGCAACAGAAATCGTCAGATAATGGGCAATACTGTGTTGTATGCTTTAAGACGAAACACGTATTAATGACAGGAGTCCGGTGGGTGCAGATGGTAAAGCGGGGGTGGTGTACAGGAGGGGTGGCAGCCTTTGCAGTGCTGCTGTCCGGATGCGGCGGTGGTGGCGGTGGCGGTTCCTCCGATGGGCCGGTGCCGGATTTGTCCGGGGTGATTGCCATGGAAAGTCGCACAAGGACTGACCTGGATACTGCGGACGACATCCGCCTCGGTTTGAATGGGAGTAATGATTCCCTGAACGACGCTCAGGCACTTCCCGGCACGGCAGTCGCAGGTGGTTATCTCAGTGCTTCATCCGGGCGCTATGACACCGGGACACAGGATGTTTTCGAGTATTTTCAGGAGCCAGTTGATGTGTACTCAGCCAAGCTGGCTCCCGGAGACCGGATCAGTATTCAGATTTTTGAGTCGCCGGAAAGCTTTTTCCCTTTCGGACCACAGTCTCCTCAACCGTCGTTGAAAGTGATCAGCGCCGATCAAACTTCGGAGACCGACCTGCTCATCGGGCAATCCAATGTTCTTGGCGCTGAATTCGAAGAAGGCACTTATTTCCTGGAAGTGAGCACATCCGGAGGAGATCCCTTCCGCTATGTGCTGACGCTGGCCAGCGAAGGTGCGACGAGCGTCATGAACACCCGCTATACCGAACCGGATTTTCTACTGGACGAGGCTATTGTAACCTTTAAGCCATCGTCAATGTCCCAGGCTGATGCCGGATCGGTGGTCCGGGCAATGTCGGTCAGTCAGGCCCATAGCCTGAGAGGCAATTCCTGGCGGGTTCGCCGCAATAGTGGCACTCCGGTATCTGCATTCTCGGGGCAGTCTTCCGAGCAATTGAGGGAGGACACTGTTACATGGATTCAGGCACTTCGACGACGTCCCGATGTGGCGACAGCGGAGCCGAATTACCTGTACCGGGCGCAACAGATCCAGCCGGGTGATGATCCGCTGTATTCGCGCCAATGGAACTACCCGCTGATTAACCTGCCATTGGCGTGGCAGGTTGCTCCGGACGGCGGGGCGGGTGTCGGTATCGCGGTAATGGACACTGGCTTGTTCCGCAACACGCCAGCCGCAACCGGAGCCTGGCATCCCGATCTTTCGGCCAACGTGCTCACCTTGCCAGGCCAGATCATGGACTATGTGTCCTCGGAGCTGGATATCGATAGCCGGTTTGGCGACCCGGTTGGTCGCGACACCAATCCCGCCGACCCCGGCGATGGCAAGTCCCAGAGCAGCAACTTTCATGGCACCCATGTGGCCGGTGTTGCCGGTGGTGCCGACAACGAGAGTGGAGGGATTGGCGTGGCCCCGAACTCCGACATCCTGCCGGTGAGGGTGCTGGGTGAAGGGGGCGTCGGAAATTCCGCCGATCTGATCGCCGCCATTAACTGGGCGGCTGGCCGTGATGAGATTGACGTCATCAACCTGAGCCTTGGGGGCCTTGGCCCAAGCCAGAGTCTCGAGGATGCCATTGACCGGGCCTGGAATAACGGTACCGGCAAGCTGGTGGTAGCGGCGGCGGGCAATCAGGGGACAGATGAAGCCACCTACCCAGCGGCGTTTGCCAACGTTGTGGGCGTCGGGGCTGTGGATGGGGCAGGCGTGCGATCGTCCTATTCCAACATCGGCCCTTCCGTTGATCTGGTAGCACCGGGCGGGGATGCAAGCCGCGATGCCAATCAGGATGAAGTTGCAGACCTCATTATCAGTACGTGGGGAAGTGACGACGGAGGCATCTTTGTGCCCCGATACGCGGGCCTTCAGGGTACCTCTATGGCCGCTCCGCACGTTTCAGGTGTCTATGCCTTGATGAAATCTGTTCGCCCCAGCATGACACCGGACGACTTTTTTAACTGGCTGGCGACCGGCCAGCTCACCAGTGAGCCTCCCAACCGCACGGAATACGGGGCCGGTATGATCGACGCCCTAAAGGCGATGGATGCCGCGCAAGACGGCACAACCACCACTATACTGGCAGCCTCTCCTTCAGTGTTGCAGTTTAATGGGGTGGTCAATCAACAGGAGTTCTCACTGGCAAAATACCCGTCAACTGCAAGTGTAAACGTGACAAGTGTTTCGGATGACTCTTCATGGATAGAGAGTGTCAGTCTCGCAACCGGGCAGGTAGATACCTCGGCATCTGTTCGTGTTACCGTCGATACTGCTGGACTGAATGAGTCTGAGACCTATCGGGCTGAGATCACCATTGCCTATGACAGTCCTGACGAGCCCACGGCAAGTCCCCTGGCCATCCCGGTCACCCTGCAGTTTGGCGGTTCCCCGGATGATCTGGACGCAGGGCGCCACTATGTCCTGCTTGTCAGCACCGATGACGACCGGGAAACCATTGCGCAGACGGTCGTTAACGCTGCGGAAGGCCGGTACCGGTTTGCATTCGACGAGGTGGCGCCCGGTGAGTACTTCCTGGTGGCGGGCACCGACATGGACAACAACGGGTTGATCTGCGAAAACGGCGAGGCATGCGCTGAATACCCGGTCAACGGCCTGCCTGAAAAAATTGTCATTGGCGGTGAGCCCTTATCCGGTGTCACACTGAACACCAGTTTCAGGCGCCCCACCATTGCTGCCATGGGCATGCCCAGGTACGGGTTTGAGGGATACCGCCTGAAAGCAGAATCGGGTAACCAGGACGAGCCCGTACGCCAGGTGGAGACAGATCGTTGAAGTTACGTTATGCCAGAGTTGGTTTCGTGGTAAGCGTCCTGCTGTTTGCGGGGTGTGCCGCTACTGTCAGCCGTTCTGAAACATCAGAAGGGGCGCCCCTGGCTCGACAGGTGACCCAGTCCGACCATTGCGGATTGACCGCGCCCGGGGTCGTCTATGTGGAACGAGACGACCAGCTTGAGCGGTTATCCCGTTTGCCTGCCCAGAATCTGGCGCTGGATGCCCTGGCCAATGTGGACTTTGAGCGCGAGCATCTGGTGCTGGTTGGATTGGGGCAGAAACCGACGGGCGGTTACGGGGTTACCCTTGATTCGTCTACCATCAACGATGGTGTCCTGGAACTCGCGGTTAACGTCCGGCAGCCTTCCGCTGGAGCCATGGTGACCCAGGCACTGACAACGCCTTGTGCGGTTATCGCCGTCACCCCGAATGCCTGGGACCGGTTGCAGGTGTCTGGCACGGGAATGGAAACGTTGACCCGCAAACGTTAGTTCCCCGTCTCCCCTGACGATGCTGCCCGGAGTATGCCTGTGCCCGGTTTGTCATCGGGGCACAAAACAACCGTTGATCTTTCTCCGTGAATCCCTAAGCTATGGGCCAGTTTGATAACAAATCCGCGGAGTCTCTTCCTGCCTATGAGCCAGCAACAGTATAACGCCGACGCTATTGAAGTCCTGAGTGGTCTGGATCCCGTCCGCAAGCGCCCGGGAATGTACACCGACACCAGTCGTCCTAACCATCTGGCGCAGGAAGTGATCGACAACAGTGTGGACGAGGCGCTGGCCGGCCATGCCCGACGGATCGATGTGGTGCTGTACGCCGATGGCTCCCTGAGCGTCGAGGATGACGGTCGTGGCATGCCGGTGGATCTCCACAAGGAAGAGGGGTTGTCGGGGGTTGAGCTGATCCTCACGCGGCTGCATGCTGGCGGCAAGTTTTCCCAGGGCAATTACAACTTTTCCGGTGGTTTGCATGGGGTAGGGGTGTCCGTGGTGAATGCCCTCTCTACCCACCTGGAAGTGACGATCAAACGTGGCGGTCAATTACACCGTATGAGCTTTGCCAACGGTGACAAGGCCTCCGAGCTGGAAGTCATTGATACTGTCGGCAAGCGCAACACCGGCACGCGCCTCAAGTTCACTCCGGATTCCAGCTATTTCGACAGCCCCAACTTCTCGGTCAGTCGCCTGCGTCATAACCTCAGGGCCAAGGCGGTGTTGTGCCCGGGTCTGACGGTGACGTTCGTACAGGAAAAGACCGGCGAGAAAGACGAATGGTGTTATGAGGAAGGGCTGCGGGACTATCTGCGCACCGCCCTTGCGGACATCGAAGCGGTTCCGCTGGAGCCGTTTACCGGCAGTTTTTCCGGTAACAAGGAAGCCGTGGATTGGGCGATCCAGTGGTTGCCGGAAGGTGGCGAAGCCGTGATGGAAAGCTACGTGAATCTGATTCCGACGGCTCAGGGTGGTACCCATGTTAATGGGCTGCGCACCGGCCTGCTGGAAGCCATGCGGGAGTTCTGTGAGTTCCGCAATATGCTGCCCCGTGGCGTCAAACTGTCTCCGGAGGATATCTGGGAGCGTTGCGCCTATGTGTTGTCATTCAAGATGCAGGAGCCGCAATTCTCCGGGCAGACCAAGGAGCGCCTGTCTTCCCGGGAAGCGGCGGCGTTCATTTCCGGGGTGGTCAAGGATGCTTTCAGCCTGTGGCTGAACCAGCATACCGATGTGGCTGAGATCCTCGCCGAGCTGTTTATCAATAACGCCCAGCGTCGCCTGCGGGCTTCGAAAAAGGTTGCCCGTAAAAAAGTGACTTCGGGTCCGGCCTTGCCGGGCAAGCTCGCGGATTGCTCCGGCAGTGATACCAACCGGTCCGAGCTGTTCCTGGTTGAGGGTGATTCCGCCGGTGGTTCCGCCAAGCAGGCCCGTGACCGGGAATTCCAGGCGGTGATGCCGCTGCGGGGTAAAATCCTCAATACCTGGGAAGTGGATTCGGGGGAAATTCTGGCGTCCCAGGAAGTCCATGACATTGCCGTGGCTATCGGCGTGGACCCCAGTTCCGATGACCTGGCGGGCCTGCGGTACAACAAGATCTGCATCCTTGCCGACGCGGATTCCGACGGGCTGCATATCGCGACCTTGCTGTGCGCCCTGTTCGTCAAACACTTCCGCCCGCTGGTAACCGCGGGGCACGTGTTTGTGGCCATGCCTCCGCTGTACCGGGTGGATCTGGGCAAGGAGACTTTCTATGCCCTGGACGAGCACGAGAAGCAGGGCATCCTCGACCGGCTGGCGGCGGAGAACCGTCGTGGCAAAATCTCGGTCACCCGCTTCAAGGGGCTGGGTGAGATGAACCCGCTCCAGCTCAGGGAAACCACCATGGCGCCGGACACTCGCCGTCTGGTGATGCTCACCATTGAAGAGGGTGACGATACCGACTCCCGCATGGATATGCTGCTGGGCAAGAAGCGCGCGTCGGACAGGCGTTCCTGGCTGGAAACCTACGGCAACATGGCGGACATTGCGGTCTGATATTTCTAATAGTGCTTTAAACAGCATCCTTTATTCTTTCTAAGTCTTCCATAAAGCCGTTATCCTGCCCCCTTTAACTTTGGGAAGCAGGATCTATGGACTGGCAGGGCTGGTTTGCGTTGAGCCTGGCAGGCGTGGCGCTGGTGCTCATGAGTGTGGGACGGTTCGGCCCCCATCTGGTGATGATGGGGGTGCTCGTCGTACTGAGTGCCAGTGGTGTGGTAACAGCCGACCAGGCCCTGGCAGGGTTCAGTAACAGCGGCCTTATTACGGTGGTTGCCATGTTTGTGGTGGCCGCCGGCATTCATCATTCCGGCGGTGTGGACCTGGTGGTGCATTACCTTCTGCGTTCCCCCAAAAGCGTCCGCTCCGCGCAGGCGCGCATCGCATTGCCGGTATCCCTTCTCAGCGGCTTCCTCAACAACACGCCGGTTGTGGCTACCATGATCCCGGCGGTTCACGCCTGGTCCCGCAAGATTGGCATCTCCCCATCCAAGCTGATGATTCCGCTGAGTTATTCGGCGATTCTCGGCGGCACCCTGACACTCATCGGCACCAGCACCAACCTGGTGGTGAACGGCCAGTACCAGCAACTGACCGGGGAAGAGGGCTTCTCGATTTTCTCCATCACCGCCGTCGGCCTGCCGGTAGCGGTGATTGGTGTGGCAGTGATGCTTGTGGTATTGCCCCGCGTGCTGCCGGATCGCAAGGACCAGCAGAAGTTTGGTTCCATGCGGGAGTTTACCCTGGAGGTAGCGGTGGCCTTCGACGGGCCCCTGGTGGGCAAGAGTGTCGGCGAGGCGGGCCTGCGGGAGCTGGAGCGGTTGTACCTGGTCGAAATCGAGCGTGATGGCAGCGTGGTGACCGCCGTGCCGTCCGAGGAGCGGCTTCAGGGCGGGGACCGGCTGGTGTTCGCCGGGGATACCCAGGCGATTTCAGACCTGTTGCGGATCAACGGTATTGTGCCCTCGGTACACGATGACGAGCCGAGCCTGAGCAAGGATCGGGCAGAGCGTCGTCTGGTGGAAGCGGCGCTGTCACCGCAGTCCGAGGTGCTGGGCCTGACCATCCGTGACGCCCGCTTCCGTGACCGTTACGGTGCGGTGGTGCTGGCGGTTGCCCGGGGCGGTGAGCGGGTATCGGGGAATCTGGGCAACATCCGCCTGAAACCCGGAGACGTCCTGTTGCTTGAAGCCCGTCCGGCCTTTGTGACCCGGCAGCGCTACAACAAGGACTTCCTGCTGATCAATGACCTTGAAACCGAGACCCCAAGGCATGACCGGGCCTGGCTGTCCTGGGGCATCCTGCTGGTGCTGGTCGGATCTGCGGCCTTTGGCGTGTTGAGTATGTTGAATGCCGCCCTGATGGGCGCCGCCCTGATGATTCTCAGCGGTTGCTGTTCTGTTGGCCAGGCCCAGAAAGCGGTGGACGTTCCGGTGGTGCTGACCATTGCGGCAGCTTTCGCCCTGGGCGCAGCACTGGAACAGACCGGAGCGGCCGGATATATGGCCGAGGGTATCCTCGGGCTGAGCAATGGCCATCCCTTGCTGACCATCTTTCTGGTGTATTTCACCGTGTCGGTGCTGACCGAGGTTATTACCAATAACGCGGCAGCGGTTCTGGTGATTCCGGTGGTCCTGTCGATGACCGGAGTACTTGGCGTTCCCGCAGAACCGTTTGTGATTGCTGTGATGATGGCAGCGTCGGCCAGTTTTGCCACGCCCCTAGGGTATCAGACCAACATGATGGTGTTCGGCCCCGGTGGCTACCGTTTTATGGATTTTGTGAAAGTTGGGCTGCCAATGAACGTGTTTATCGGTCTGCTGACCGTTGCGGTTATTGGCCTGGTTTACGGCATCAGCCCGATTGGCTGATGCCCCGGGTTGAATTGGCGATCAGGTCGCAGCACAGTACCCTCAACTCCCCCCGGTAGTAATAGCCCAGGGACAGCGTGACGCACATATAGGCACCCGTGATGCAGAGATAGGGGGTGGTGGCCTGGAGATTCTCCGGGCGCGCCAGGGCCTGCCGCAAATACTGCTGGCGATACCAGTCCGCACTGGTGGTGCTTTCCAGCGGGCGGAACCGTGGATCCAGGCTGCGTGCCGTGGTTTCAGATATCAGGGTGTCCTCGATCTGGACGCCCTTGTCATCCACCAGGTAGCACCGGGAAACGGCTGGGTGTTCAAGCAGCCGCAGGCAGGCTTGTTGCATTCCGACACCCTCGTTCAGCCTGGCGATGGCCTCGCGGAAGTCGTCGGAGAAGTAGTGAATCAACTGGTGGGTAGGGTCACTGGTGACCAGGCTCTGGCTTTTGTACTCGCTGAGCAGTCGGTCAATGTCCGCTGCTCTGGTCGAAATCTCCTCCAGCAGAATGCTGGGCCTCCTGAAGTAGTAACCCTGAACAAAATCCACGCCGGCATCAATGGCCATCAGGGCCTGATCCCTTGTCTCCACGCCCTCCAGCAGTACCAGGCAGCCGGACTGGTGCAAAAGGGAAACAATGCCGTTGAGGATTTGACGCGCCTTGTTGTCCTCGGTGGCCCGTGTCAGCAGTTTGCGATCCAGTTTCACGATGTCCGGAGACAGGTTCCAGATGCGCTCAAAGTTTGAATGGCCAGCGCCAAAGTCATCAATGGCAGTGAGGCAACCGAGCTTCTTGTAGTACGCCACCGTTTCCCGGAGCCTGTCGGCATCGTCCGTCGGCTGTTCCACAATTTCAATGACGATGCGGTGCGGGGGGAGGCCGGTTTTTTTCAATAACTGCCCGAAGAAGGAATCAGCCTGGGTGCCGCTGGTGACCACCTGTGGTGATACGTTCAGGAACAGCCAGTTCAACTGGTCATGGAAGCCGGTGTAGTTGCGGATATGGAGATATCGGCAGAGCCTGTCGAGCAACAGATTCTCGGCGTTGGACGTGGGTAGCTGGAACAGGTGTATCGGCAATACGGCGGCGTTGTCCGTATCGAAGGCCCGGATCAGGGCTTCATAACCCACCACCCGTTTATGGGAAATACTGTAAATAGGCTGCAGCGCGGTTTTCAGGGTCAGCCCCTGATAGTCCGCTGTCCATGAATCACCTTCCTTGTTGAGCATGGGGGACAGCAAATCTACATCCGGCGCTGCCAGCTTTTCAGGAAGGGATCGCGACATAGGCTGTACTGAATCTATAGACGAATGCATCGGTCGCTATACATAAGCTGACCGAACTGTAAATACAGATTACAGGTGCCTGGTCACAAACTGAAAGATTGGCCCTGTGATGATGGGAAGGTTGCCAAAAACACCGTGGTTTTGCCACTGATTAATGGAAAAAACGGCAAATTGGGCCTGATCAGGCATTTTGTCATACTGGGAAAGGGGGAGGATCCGGCGGCCACGGGGGCCGCCAAGGGATCAGTTATTGCTCGGGACAACGACGCTTTCGTCGAATTCAAGTTCCATGTTCATGCCTCTTGTTCAGTAAGTCACCCAGCAGGTACGCCAGGGGGGTTAAGTATGTATGGAGTCTATCTTAGTTCAGGTTATCAACAATCCGTAAAACCCGTATCAGACCAAAGGCATAGTCCCGGTTGCCCAGTAATGGCGTCCCGTCAGGCTGATTAGGGGCGATCGGAAACTTTGGGCCGGCTTCTCGGTCAGAAAATCTGACGTTGGTGTGCAAAACATTTGGGTTGGCTTTAAAGCGGCTGCTTCTTAGACTGTGCGCAGGAATTTCGATCCATCAGGGAGTGGGGTATATCCAGATCATGCAAGTCCGTAATTCGTCCAGCCAGTTTGGCGTTGTCAGTATTATTGTCCATTGGCTGGTGGCCCTTGCCGTGTTCGGGCTGTTTGGACTGGGCTATAACATGGTTGGTCTGTCCTACTACGATGAGTGGTATCGCCTGGCGCCGGATATTCATCGTAGCATCGGTATCCTCCTGTTTATGGTCGTCCTTTTCCGGGTGGTCTGGCGGTTTGCCAACCCTGCTCCCAGGCCCTTGCCGACCCATACCCGTTGGGAAGTAATTTCTGCTCACCTCGTCCATATGCTGCTCTATATCCTGTTGTTTGTCGCCATGGTGAGCGGTTATCTCATCTCTACCGCGGACGGATCATCTATCAGAGTGTTCAACTGGTTCAAAGTGCCATCCATGACCGGGCAGATAAAGGGCATGGAGGATGTGGCCGGAGATATTCATTACTGGAGTACCTGGGCCATCGTTATTATTGCGGCCCTACACGCCGTGGCTGCGGTCAAGCACCATATTCTGGACAAGGACAATACCTTGCGTCGCATGTTGGGTGTTGGCCGCTAACGGCTGACCCCGGAATCCAGGTCATCGTTGCCCGCGTCGGGCTTTTTCACAAAGGAGAACATTATGAGAAAACTATTGCTGGCTTCGGCAGTATCCATGTCCATGGTTGCGGGTGTTCAGGCGTCTGAGCACAGTGGGACCTATGCCTTTGATACCGAGGGGAATCACCAGTTCGTAACGTTCAAGATCTCACACCTTGGCTACAGCTGGCTGTATGGCCGCTTTAACGATTTTGACGGGCAGTTTGTCTTTGATGCCGAGAACCCCGAAAACAGCTCGGTCGAGGTAACCATTGACCCGTCCAGCGTGGATTCCAATCACGCGGAGCGTGACAAGCACCTGCGCAGCGAGGACTTCCTCTATGTGGATGAGTATCCGCAGGCCACCTTTAAGAGCAAGCGCGTGGTTATGGATGATGATGGCAATGAGGCCGATATTATCGGTGACCTGACCCTGCGCGGCGTGACAAAGGAAATTACCCTGGATGCGGAACTGCTGGGCCATGGTGAAGACCCCTGGGGCGGCTATCGCATGGGCTTTGAGGCTGAAACCGAGCTGAAGCTGTCCGATTTCGGTATTCCCATGGATCTTGGCAAAGTTTCTGAAACGGTTGAAATCGAAATTTCGGTGGAAGGTATTCGTCAGTAATAGTGGTATCTGCGAGGGCTGGCGTTGCGTCAGCCCGCGTTCCTTTCCTCCCCGCAGCGGCACAGGTGGCGCTGCCTCCAGAACTGGGCAACAAAGATAACCAACCAGATCAACAGCCCTGCCCACAGATAGGGCTCCGCCATGTGAAGCGTGCCGCTGATGGCAAACTCGACCAGTAACATCAGTGCCAGGGCGAGCACCGCATTGACCATGGCGGTCACCATGGCCTGCCCACAGGCTTTCATATTCGGTTTCATAGTGTTCCGCTTGCTCAAAGGTGAAAACGGTCATCTACTCACTGCAGGCGAGCATACGGCCACCATTACATAGTCTCCATGCGGGAATTCCGCTATTGGAAACCGGCGTTCATACCTTCCCGATCCTGTGGCCGTGGATATATTGCGTTGTGGTTGTTGGTGTATCGCTGCCCGCGTCCATATAATGTGCCCTCAAACTCGAACCGGACAGATCCGGTCAAGGGCAGACGCAGTCAGTAGAATTCACAACAGGTAAAAGAGGCATCCATGCCAGAGTTCCAGACAACGGATGAAGGCTTTGAGCGGGTTTCACTGAGGGACTACACGGAAAAGGCCTATCTCGACTATTCCATGTACGTCATTCTTGATCGTGCGCTTCCAAACGTCGGGGACGGGCTCAAACCGGTTCAGCGGCGAATCGTGTACGCCATGTCCGAGCTCGGTCTCAAATCCACCTCCAAGTATAAAAAGTCTGCCCGCACCGTGGGTGATGTGCTGGGTAAATTCCATCCCCACGGCGACAGCGCCTGTTATGAGGCGATGGTGTTGATGGCCCAGCCATTCTCCTACCGTTACCCGTTGGTGGATGGTCAGGGCAACTGGGGTTCCCCGGATGACCCCAAGTCCTTCGCCGCCATGCGTTACACCGAATCCCGCCTGGCGCCGTTTGCTGATGTCCTGCTGAGTGAGCTGGGGCAGGGCACAGTTGACTGGGTGCCCAACTTCGACGGCACCATGGAAGAACCCTCGGTGCTGCCGGCGCGGCTGCCTCATGTGTTGCTTAACGGCACCACCGGGATTGCGGTGGGTATGGCCACCGACATCCCGCCCCACAACGTCAGGGAAGTGACAGCGGCCTGTATTCGCTTGCTGGATCAGCCCGAGTCCACGGTTGATGACCTGTGTGAACACGTCAAGGGGCCGGATTTCCCGACCGAGGCCGAGATCATTACCCCGAGAAAAGACATCCGCCAGATGTACGAGACCGGTCGCGGCTCCTTGCGGATGCGGGCCCGCTGGATCCGCGAAAGCGGTGAGATCGTGGTGACCGATCTGCCGCACCATGTGTCCGGGTCGCGGGTGCTGGAACAGATTGCCCAGCAGATGCAGACGAAAAAACTGCCCATGGTGGCGGACCTGCGGGATGAATCGGACCATGAAAACCCGACTCGCCTGGTGATTGTACCGCGCTCCAACCGGGTTGACCTGGAAGGGCTGATGGCCCACCTGTTCGCCAGCACCGACCTGGAAAAAACCTACCGGGTAAACATCAATGTCATCGGCAACGACGGCCGTCCAGCGGTCAAGGGCCTGAGGACCATGCTGACGGAGTGGCTGAGTTTCCGCCGCACCACGGTCACCCGTCGCCTCCAGCATCGCCTCGACAAGGTTCTGGCACGATTGCACCTCCTTGAAGGCCTGTTGATTGCTTACCTGAACATCGACGAAGTCATTGAAATTATCCGCACCGAAGACAAGCCCAAGGCCGAGTTGATGTCCCGGTTCGGGCTGTCGGCGGAGCAGGCGGAAGCCATTCTCGAACTGAAACTGCGGCATTTGGCCAAGCTCGAGGAAATGAAAATCCGCGGTGAGCAGGACGAGCTGTCCGCGGAACGGGATGAACTGCAGGCTATCCTGGGATCCGAGGATCGTCTGCGTGAACTGATCAAGGCCGAGTTGCAGGCGGATGCTGAAACCTATGGGGATGACCGGCGGTCGCCCATTGTCGAGCGTGAGGAGGCGAAAGCCTTCAGCGAGGTCGACCTGGTTTCCAATGACCCGGTCACTGTGGTGCTTTCCGAAAAAGGCTGGGTACGGGCTGCCAAGGGGCACGACATTGAGCCGGAGGGGCTGAACTACAAATCCGGTGACCGGTTTGCCATGGCGGCCAAGGGCCGACAGAACCAACAGGCGTTGTTCCTGGACTCCACCGGGCGGGCCTATGCCCTGATGGCTCACAGCCTGCCTTCCGCTCGCGGCCAGGGTGAACCCCTGACCGGGCGCATCAACCCGCCATCCGGGGCGACCTTTTCTGGCCTGCTGATGGGCGATCCGGCCCGCAAGGTCCTGCTGGTCACCGACGGAGGTTACGGGTTTGTGACCTCCCTGGAAGACATGATCAGCAAGAACCGCAATGGCAAGGCGGTGGTTACGGTACCCAAGGGTGCGAAGATCATGCCTCCGGTGGTGGTGCCCGCGACCGACAAGCCACTGTTCCTCGGTGCGATTTCCAATGAAGGGCGGATGCTGGTCTTCCCGCTGAACGAACTGCCGGAACTCGCCAAGGGCAAGGGTAACAAGATCATCAGTATTCCATCGGCGAGGGTGCAGAACCGTGAGGAGTACGTCGTTGCGGTGGCGGTGTTCGCGGAGGATGATAATCTCGAGATCCGGGCCGGAAAGCGCAAGATGGGGTTGCAGTTCAGCGATCTCGAGCATTACTTCGGTGAGCGCGGCCGCCGTGGCCACAAATTACCACGGGGTTTGCAGCGGGTGGATGGCATTGAAGTAACGTCGGCCGATGGCAATGGCGTGGAAGAGGAGTTCTCCGACAGTGAGTGAGCTGGTCCTGATTAATGTCTCCGGGCGTGACAAGCCCGGTCTCACCTCGGAAATCACCGGGATTATGGGGCAGTATGATGTCCGTATCCTGGATATCGGCCAGGCGGTGATCCACGATCATCTCACCTGGGGGATTCTCATCGAGATTCCCGATGCCTCCAAGTCGTCCCCGGTTATTCGTGATCTGTTGTTCCGCCTGCACGCCCTGGACCTGCAGGTGCGTTTCGCGCCGATCACGGAGGAGGACTACCAGACCTGGGCGGCGGCCAGGAACCGGGCCTGCTACATCGTTACGTTGCTGTCCCGGGATATCAAGGCTGAGCAGATTGCCCGGGTATCGGCCATCACCGCGCGGCATGGCCTGAACATTGACAATATCACCCGCCTGTCGGCGCGGCCTTCCCTGAATCCAACCGAGAACCGGATTGCCTGCGTGGAATTCTCCGTGCGGGGAACACCGTCGGACCTGGAGCAGCTGCGGGCAGACTTCCTGCATATTGCCGGTGAAATGAATGTGGATATCGCGTTCCAGGAGGATTCGATTTTCCGCCGCAACCGGCGTCTGGTGGTGTTCGATATGGACTCCACACTGATTGAGGCCGAGGTCATTGACGAGCTGGCCCTTGAAGCCGGCGTCGGCGATCAGGTGGCGGAGATCACAGAACGCGCGATGCAGGGTGAGCTGGACTTCAGTCAGAGTTTTGCCGAGCGCCTGGCGTTGCTCAAGGGATTGGACGAATCTGTGCTTGAGGGCATTGCCAGCCGCCTGCGGCTGACCGAGGGCGCGGAGCACCTGATCAGTCGTCTCAAGTCCCTGGGCTATCGCACCGCAATCCTGTCTGGCGGCTTCACCTACTTTGCCCGTCATTTGCAGAGCAAACTGGGTATCGATTATATCTACGCCAATGAGCTGGAAATCGAGAACGGCAAAGTGACCGGTCGTGTGTCCGGTCAGATCGTCGACGGTAAGCGCAAGGCTGAACTGCTGCAGGAGATTGCCGAGCGGGAGCACATTTCCCGTGAGCAGGTGATCGCCGTGGGTGATGGCGCCAACGATCTGCCCATGCTCAGTCAGGCCGGCCTGGGCGTGGCCTTCCGCGCCAAACCCCTGGTCAAGGAGTCGGCCCGGCATTCCATTTCCACCTTGGGACTGGACGCTATCCTCTATCTGATCGGGTACCGGGAAAGCGAAGACCAGTAACGATCCGCAATGGGTGGGTTTCCACCCATTGCGGATTCCTGCCTGGGTGGGTATCCACCCAGTACTCCCCGAAAAAATTTAAAAAAACAAATAATATCAATGTGATAGATAATTGGCTTGGCGGTTGCTTTGAATGGTTGACCGGGGTCCTGCTCGACTCCGGAATACTCACAACAACGACCATTTGGAGAGCACGCCATGAGCAATCGTCTGAGTCATACCTTCATTGCCCTGACCACCACCGCCCTGATGACCGGATCCGCGCTGGCCCAGGACCGATCAGACTGGCCGGAGAACTTTACGGTCGGCACCGCCAGTCAGGGCGGTACCTATTTCGCCTATGGGTCAGGCTGGTCGAACTTCATTGCCGAAAACCTGGGGGTTTCCGGAGGCGCCGAGATTACCGGCGGGCCGGTTCAGAACATGGCCCTGGTGCATACCGGTGATCTCGGATTCGGCCTGGTCACCATGGGGCCGGCCAGTGAGGCCGTTAAAGGTAAGAGCCCCCTCATGCCGGGAATGGAAATGGACAACGTCTGTGCCATGTTCCCCATGTACCAGACGCCATTTTCCATCACTGTTCTGGCGGATTCCGGTATTACCTCCATTTCCGATATTCCTGACGGCGCCCGCATCGGCTTCGGTCCCGCCGGTTCCACATCGGATTCCTATTTTCCCCGCATGATGGAAACCCTGGGCGTAGACTTTGAGCGCCGCAACGGCAGCTGGTCCGATCTGGGCGGGCAACTCCAGGACGGTCTGATCGATGTGGTGGCCTTTGCCGCCGGTATTCCGATTCCGGCTGTCAGCCAGTTGGAAGTGCAGTCCTCTATCAACATCATCGAGTTCAATGAACAGGAACTGAAGGCAGTCACTGATGCCTTCCCGGTATCGCCTTTCAGCATTCCTGAAAGCACCTACCAGTCCCTGTCGGACGATTCCCAGGCGGTCTCCATGTGGAACTTTGCGACCGCTAACTGTGAGCTGCCGGAAAGCTTCGTGTACGAGATCACCAAGCTGACCATGGAGAACAACGACAAGATGGTGTCCATCCACAAGGCGGCACAGAACAGTGTCCCGGAAAATTATGTCAACAACACCGTATTGCCCTGGCATCCCGGTGCTGCCCGTTGGTTCACCGAGAACGGCTACTCCATCGAACCTGACATGATCAAGTAATCTCATCCGGGAATCTGCTATGACAACCTCATCACAACAAAGCCAGGCGCCGGTTACGACTACCGGCGCCGAGGATGAACTGCTTGTCCATGGAGTGGATGACGAACCGGTGGAGGCGAATCGTCGCCTTTACCGTCGCTGGATGCTCTGGGCGGTGACGCTGTTTGCCATCGTGTACTCGGCGTTTCACCTGTATACCCTGAATATTTCACCCCTGGAAACCTGGTCCTTCCGCATCGTGCATGTGTGTGGCGCGCTGATCCTGGGCTACCTGTTGTTCTCGGGCGCGGATTTCAGTGAAGGCCGCACCCCCGCTGGCCGGCGCTGGACAACCCTGGCGGCGGGTGTGTTGCTGGTGCCCGCTGTCTACGCCCTGGTGCAGACCGGGCGGATGTATGAGATGGTGCAGGGTGGCGCCATGCGACTGCCAGTGGAACTTGAAACCTGGCACTTTGGGTGGCCGCTGCTGGCTGCCACCGGTCTGGGTATCCTGGTGAGCTGGTTCCATCGCCGTGACCGCGCCCGATTCAGTGTTCCGGATCTGGTGCTGGTGATATGCTGCATTGCGGTGGCCAGCTATTTGCTGGTGGTCTACAACACGCCCATGCGCATGACCACTGGCACGTCGTTTGCGCCGCTGGGAATCTCCTTCGCCGCCGTCGCGGGTACCGCCCTGATTATGGAAATGACCCGCCGCGTGGCGGGCCTTGCCCTGGTGGCCATTGCCCTGATCTTTCTCGGTTATGTCTTCGCCGGGCCGTATCTGCCGGGCTTCCTGAGCTATCCGGGACTGTCGGTTCAGCGTTTCTTCAGTCAGGTGTATACCGATGCGGGCGTGCTGGGGCCAACCACAGCCGTGTCGTCCACCTACATCATCCTGTTCATCATCTTTGCCGCTTTCCTGCAGGCGTCGAAAGTGGGTGACTACTTCGTCAATTTTGCCTTTGCCGCGGCAGGGCGGTCCCGGGGTGGGCCGGCCAAGGTTTCCATCTTCGCGTCCGGGCTGATGGGCATGATCAACGGCACCAGTGCCGGCAATGTGGTTTCTACCGGTTCCCTTACCATCCCGCTGATGAAGAAGGTAGGGTACCGCAAGCAGACTGCGGGCGCGGTTGAAGCCGCCGCCTCTACCGGCGGGCAGATCATGCCTCCGATCATGGGGGCCGGCGCCTTCATCATGGCGGAAATCACCGGTATTCCCTATACCGAGATCGCCATTGCGGCCATCATTCCGGCCATCCTGTATTTTGCGTCGGTTTACTTCATGGTGGACCTGGAGGCAGCAAAAACCGGAATGAGGGGCATGCGGTCCGATGAACTGCCTTCCCTGAAGCGGCTGGCGCGACAGGCCTATCTGTTTGCTCCCATCCTGATCCTGATAGTCTCCCTGTTCATGGGTTATTCGGTGATTCGTGCCGGTACCCTGGCCATGGCATCCGCGGTGGTGGTCAGCTGGCTGTCCCCCCATAAGATGGGCTTTCGTTCCATCCTCAAGGCGCTGGAGCTGTCGGGCATCATGTCGGTGCAGATCATCGTGGTGTGTGCCTGTGCCGGCGTCATCGTCGGGGTGATCTCACTGACCGGCGTCGGCGCACGTTTCTCATCCCTGTTGTTGGGGGTTGCCGAAACCAGTCAGTTGCTGGCGCTGATCTTCGCCATGGGCATTTCTGTGCTGCTGGGTATGGGCATGCCCACCACGGCCGCCTACGCTGTTGCTGCTTCGGTGGTAGCTCCGGGCCTGGTGAAGCTGGGGATTGATCCGCTTACGGCACACTTCTTCGTGTTCTACTTCGCCGTGGTATCCGCCATTACGCCCCCGGTGGCTCTGGCTTCCTACGCGGCAGCCGGGATCTCCGGGGCCAACGCCATGGGGACATCGGTGGAGTCGTTCCGCATTGGTCTGGCCGCGTTCATCGTACCGTTCATGTTCTTCTACAACGGTGCCCTGTTGATGGATGCCGGTGTGCTGGATATTGCGCGGGCCCTGATGACGGCCCTGGTGGGAGTCTATCTGCTGTCCTGTGCCGTGCAGGGCTGGTTCCTGCGAAATCAGGCGGCGACCGTCGTTCGTCTGTTGCTGCTGGTGGCGGCAATGATGATGATCGCCGGCGGGTTGACGACGGACCTTGGCGGTGTGGCTTTTGCCATTGCAGCCTTCCTGCTCCAAAAGAAGCTGGCCAGTCCCAGTGTTGAGGCCCGGGTATGATGGTTGGCGGGTCGCTTGTGGCTCTTGCCGCGAGCGACCTGCATAATGTCAGCCATGATCGAGCAACCGGGTTTACCTGATTGATGACTGCACGTTACTGGCTGGCTGGACTGTTCCTGATCGTTGCCATCCTGTCCTGGCAACTAGGCACCTGGTCAGGCTATCAGTTGCTGGAGCGGGAGAGTCTCAAGGAGGCCTTCCGCTACAGTCAGTTGGTGGACCGGGAACTGAAGCGCTATCGCCCCATCCCGGGGCTGATGGCTGAACATCCGGCACTGCGGGAAGCCCTGGATAGCCCCGGCGACCCGGACCGGATCGCCAGCGCCAACCGTCGGATGAAGCGGATGGCGGAGATCGTTGGTAGTTCGGACGTGTATCTGATGGATCGCGACGGCCTCACCATCGCCGCTAGCAACTACGATCGGGCGGACAGCTTCATTGGCCGCAACTTCGATTATCGTCCCTACTTTTACCAGGCGGTTAACAGTGGTGCGGCGGCCCTGTACTTTGCCCTTGGTTCCACCTCCGACGTCCGCGGTCTGTATTTTTCCTACCCAATCCAGTCCAGAACAGGGAGTGTGCTGGGTGTGGTTGCGGCGAAAGTCCCGGTGACCGAACTGGAGTCCCAATGGCAGCGACCGGCAGCCTTTGCCGATGCGGAAATGGTTGTGTTGGACAGCAGTGGGTTCAGCTTCCTCTCCAGCAGGCCGGAATGGCTCTATCGCAACTTTATGCCGGAGGACCATGTCGGTAAGGCAGATATGGTGCGGGTACAGAGTCGGTATCCCGGTCAACCGCTGAATCCGATGGCCATCGAACACCTCGGGTCCCCGTTCGGGGTGTCCGAGCAGTCCCAGCGGGTGCGCATTCGCGATGGTGATCGTTGGCGGGAATACCTCAGTGTCTACACGCCCCTGCCGGAACTGGACTGGGGTTTGGAGGTCATGTTGGGGACGCGTCAGGTACTCTGGAGCCAGCTACGTTTCCTGGCGATGGGACTTGTGCTGTATCTGGGCGTCGTGCTGACCTGGCTTTACCTGAAGGAGCGCTACCGAAGGGAGAAGGAGTTGGCCCAGCGAGGCATCCAGCTGGAACGGCGCGTCGCGGAACGCACGGCCGATCTGGAGGCATCCAATCAAAAGCTGATCAGGGAAATCCACCAGCGGGAAGAGGCCGAAAATGAGCTGAGGGAAATCCAGCAGGAGCTGATCCAGGCGGCCAAGCTTGCGGTTCTGGGGCAGATGTCGGCTGGACTGAACCATGAAATGAACCAGCCACTGACGGCGATTCAGTCCTATGCGCGTAACAGCCAGCGGTTCCTGGAGCGTGGCGATACCGAGACCGTCAACGCCAATCTGACGGAAATCCAGACCTTGTGTGGCAAAATGGCGGAGCTTACCCGGCAGTTCAAGGTGTTTGCCCGAAAATCCGAAGGGCGTCCCGCCAGTATTGACTTGAGGCAGGCGGTGGACGCCGCCCTCAAGATTGTCCGGGCACAGGAAACCAGTGATGGGGTCAGTGTGCAGTGGCAGCGTCCCGACTCCCCGGTATTATGTCACGGTGACCTGATTCGCATCGAGCAGGTGATGGTGAACCTGCTGACCAACGCCCTTCATGCGGTGGAAGGCACGTGCGACCCGGTCATCCGGATTGATATAGAGGATGGCGGAGGGAATTGGCAATGTCGGGTCCGGGATAACGGACCGGGGCTTCCCGGCAACTCGGAGCAGATCTTTGAGCCGTTCTTTACCACCAAATCCATGAAGCAGGGATTGGGGCTGGGGCTGTCCATTTCCCGCCAGATCATGGAGGCCCTGGGCGGCCGCCTGATCGGACAGAACCGGGAGGATGGCCAGGGTGCGGAATTCATCCTGACAGTGGACAAGCGAGAGGCAGTGGAATGACCAGGCCAGCAGTGGTGTTTATCGATGACGATCCCGATATCCGGCAGGTGATGGCCCAGACCCTGGCGCTTGCCGACATGACCGTGGCGTGCTTTGCCGATGGGGAATCGGGGCTGGCTGATATCGACACCGACTTTGACGGCGTGGTGCTGTGTGATTACAACATGCCCGACATGGACGGCCTGGCCGTACTTGAGGCGGTTCGCCAACGGGATGACGCCATTCCGGTGATTATCCTGACCGGGCAGGGGGATATCAGCACGGCGGTCAATGCCATGCAGCAGGGGGCTTATGACTTTATCGAAAAGCCGTTTGACCATGATGAGTTGATTGAATTACTGCGCCATGCCCAGGAGAAGCGCCAGTTGGCCCTGGAAAACCGCCGCCTGAAAGCCCAGTTGCGACACCTTGCGAGCCCCGGACCAAGACTGCTTGGTGAGTCTGCCGCCATGCGCAGCGTTCTGGCCAGGGTTGAGCCAGTGCTGGCGACCTCCGCCAACTTGTTGCTGAAGGGCGAGACCGGGGCCGGCAAGGACGCCATTGCCCGCTTTATCCACGAAAACAGCCCCCGCAGCCAGGAAAAGTTTGTCGCCATCAACTGCGGCGCGGTCCCCGAGAATCTTATCGAAAGTGAGCTGTTCGGCCACGAGGCCGGCGCATTCACCGGGGCCGACAAGGTCCGGGTCGGCAAGTTCGAATATGCCCACAAGGGCACTTTGTTCCTGGATGAAGTGGAAAGCATGCCGCCGGCCCTGCAGGTCAAGCTGTTGCGGGTACTGGAGGAGCGCAAGGTTGAGCGCCTGGGCAGCAATCGGCCGATGGATGTGGATGTGCGAGTGATCGCTGCCACCAAGGAAGACCTGAAAAAACTGAGCGATGGCGGCGATTTTCGCGCGGATCTGTATTATCGCCTCAATGTGGTCCAGGTGGACATACCGCCACTAAGGGAACGCAAGGAAGACATTCCCGTGCTGTTTCATCACTTTGCCCTGGTGGCCGCTGCTCGCCATGACCGCGAGAGCATTCCCCTGAGCGCCGCCCAGGCCGCCCGGCTGATGCAGTATGAGTGGCCGGGGAATGTCCGTGAACTGAGGAATCTGGCGGAACGTTACGTGCTGATGGGGCCGGTTGCCCTGGCGGGCAGTGACGAGGGGCTGGCACCCGATGTGGCGGGTCAGCAGAGCCTGGCTGAGATGGTGGATGGATTCGAGCGCTCGGTCATTGCCAGTGCCCTGAACGCCTGTCAGGGCAGTATCAAGGGCACGATGGAGTTACTCGGGATAGCCAGGAAAACCCTCTACGACAAGATGAAGAAGCACGGTCTGGACAAGACCGAGTTCAGGGAGTAACGCTCGACGGGGATCAGTGATCCCCGAAGTCATAGTTCATTTCCGGCACCGGCGCCTGCAGGTAGTAGCCCTGGATATAGTTCACTCCGGCCTGCCAGAGGGTTGCCAGAACGCCGGCATTCTCGACCAGTGGAATAATAGTCAGCTTGCCGGAGCTTTGCAGGCTCTTGACCATTTCCTTGACCTTTTCCTTGGCTTCATCGCTTTTCTGGATTTCCTCGGTGAAGGAGCCGTCAATTTTCACGTAATCCACATTGATGTGCTTCAGTGTATTGAACGGATTGAGGGCGCAACCGAACTGGCAGATGGAAATCTTGCAGTGCAGTTCATGAAGGGCCCTGGAGAATTCCTTGGCCTGTTTCATGTAATTGTTGGCGTCCCCTTCGCGGATCTGGAAGATCAGCGAGTCGCCGGGCAGCCTGGCGGCCTTGAGGGCAACGCTCAGCCAGGAGGTGAAGGTCTTGTCTTCCAGAGTTTCCGCGGTGATGTTCAGGAACAGGCGGGTATCATGACCCCGCGAACGGTGACTGGCCAGTTGCTTGATGGTCTGCAGGATGACCCATCGGTCAATCTTGATGGACATGTCGGTAGGACCGACCGGTGGCAGGAAATCGTACGGGGAGACCTCCTCGCCGTCCTTGTCCAGCATCCGTACAAAGGCTTCGTAGTGCTCTTCGCCTTCACCCCGGAGGTTGATGATGGGCTGGAACAGCAGACGGAAGCGGTTCTCGTCCAGGGCTTTCTGGATGGCTTCCGCTGAATTGTTATCATCAAGAGCTTCGTAATCAGCCGGGTTGTATACCAATACGCCGTTACCCTGAGCGTGGCCCTGCTTTTTCCTGAGCTCGGCAGAAGCCGTGTGGGCCCGGCCAAGAACGTCCGGCGCTTTCGGCGAATTCTCGGTGATCGCTGCCACGCCAATGCTGAGGGTCAACTGGACGGTGCGACCGTTGATGTCGAACAGGTGGTCTTCGACGGTTTTACACAGTGCTTCACACTGGTTTGCCAGTGCTTTTTCGTCGCCGGGCTGACACAGGAAGCAGAAGGCATCGTCGCTCATACGGGCCAGGGTTGCCCCCTCGGGAGCGTGTTCACGGAGCATGTTGGCGAGGTCGCCCAGCAGCAGGTCAGCGCCTGCAATGCCAACCTGGCTCTTCAGACCCATGAAATTATCCAGGGCAATGTAGGCCAGGGCGCCGGTTTCGTTGTTCTTGCCGGCGTTGGCAACCGCCTGACCGAGTGCGTCCATCAGGTATTGTCGGTTATAGAGTCCGGTCAGCAGATCCTGGCTGCTGATCTGACGCAGTTTCTCCTCAAGCTCAGCATCACTGTGTTCTGGTTGCAGCACGATCTGGGTGCAGGCTTCGCCATCGTATGTGGCGGCTGACACTGACATGACCACGTTGAGCTCGTTGTCATCGCTGCGACGGGCTACGCAGGTCATGGTCTTGCCATCTTCACCGCTCTCGGCGAAGGATTTCATGAATTCCTTGTACCGGTCCTGGCTTTCGGGGGTCAGGGTGTCGAGGACAGGTATGCAGATCAGCTCGTCGATGTCGTCGTAGCCGAGGAATTCCATATAGGACTGGTTGGCGTAGATGTGCATGCCATCGTTGATATAGGCGATAGCATCCTTGGAGCTCTCCAGCAATAACTGGCACCGCTGCTCGGCTTCCCGCAGATGCGACTCCAGGACGCGACGGCGTCTGCGCTCATCCAGGGCTGCCAGTTCCCGGTTCACCACGAGAACCAGTTGATCGGTGTACTGAAACGGCACTGTATCCTGGGCGCCCGCACGCATGACCGATACGGTGCGGTCCCGGTCATACTCGCCGGTTAACAGGATAAACGGAATATCCTTGTCCATGCGACGAATCATCGCCAGTGCGTCGTCAGCGCCGAATTCCTGTTCGATATCCCGGGCCAGTAATAGGTCCCAGTTGCCGTTTTTAAGGGCCTCCTCCAGGTCTTCCTCGGAGGTGATGCGGTGAGCCCGGGTGGCTTTTCCGGAGTTCCTCAGCAGGCTGACCAGAGATTCTGCATCGTTCTGTGAGGGATCTAGAATCAGAAGGTGTACGGTGGCGTTCTTTTTGTGCATTCGTCAGACGTCTCGTGATACGCATGGGGCGGTGCCTCCCCGTAGTCGACACCGATGCTGAAGCTACAGGGAGGGCCACAGAGAGTCAAATTCATCCTCATTGGTGCCCGCCGTGGGAGTGGGCGTGCCGACGCTGAGGGCCTCGGAATTCTGGAGTTTGAGCTCAAACTGACTGATGCTGCCGGTGGCAGACAGTTTGAGCGACAACTGGCCAGGGTCTTCACGGCCGTCGTGGAGCAGTGTGATACGGCTGCCGGACTGGAACGGCAGTCTGGGAGTGATCACCGTCGCGGCCTGCTTGACAACGCTGATCTCCGGCAGCAGAAGTCCCCGCAGGTATTCACTGCTGGCTCCCACTTTCTGGATGAGCCGGACACCGCAGGGGGCAGCGCTGGGCGCCAGTAGTTCAATGCCGATCTGGGTGCCCTTGTGCTTGACCTGGCGAATCCAGCGGACCACTGCAATGCTCCAGGGGTGGCTGGAATGTTCCCGTACCCCGAGAACCTCACCGGTTTGCAGGGCAGGGGGAACGTTGCTTTCCCAGGCAATGCAATATCCGCCGGGACTGGCATTGACCAGCAGTGCCTGGTGGGATTTGGGGCGATTCTTGCCTGTTTCAGCCAGCGATGCCCTGGCGGAAGCGCCACGGTAGTTGATTGGTGTGTCCGGCGAGCGGGGGGCATCTTCCACAGGGCCGGCATCGTGGGCGCTGGCCCAGACATCCTGCTTCTGGCGGGCAGAGCGGACGAACAGGTTCTCCTCCTCGTGGTGGCCGTTGTCATTGCCTTTGACGAACTCGTTAAACGGCTTTTCGCCCGAGACAAAGTAATGCGCGGCAGTCAGCCCGACGCAGACCTCCAGCTTGCCCTGGCTGGAAATGCGGTTGAAGTTGCGTTTGGCGAGGATACCAAGCGCCTGACTCAGATGCTGCAGCAACGTTTCATTGACCCTGGGGGGAAGTTGGAGGTCATTGTTGCCCTGGTCGCGGGATCCTCTCGCGCCTAATGTTTCTGACAGCATTCGCGACAGCTCGAGGGTGTCGAAACCAAAGGTGTCCCCATCCGGGCCGTGCTCCAGCAGGCTGCGGTAGACCGGAGGCGTATCTTTCTCCATGTTGACCGCGAACAGACTTTCCTCGCCAGGGTGAGGATCGCAGACGACGTGCCGGGTCCAGGTTTCGAACAGTTCGTATGCGTGCTGCAATTCATTCTGTCGCAGTTGGTTCGGGCGTGCACACCCGAGCAGAAGGATGCGTTTATAGCAGTCCTCAACGGTGCTGTTGAGGCGGTGGCTCAAGGTGTCATCGTCAATGCTGATGCCGGCGAGCCTGTTGCGATAGGCGAAGCGGAACAGGCGATGGCATTCCAGCCAGCTGTGTGCCGGGCTCGGGCAGTACAGTTGGTGGGCGCGCACGATGGTGGCCGCCAGTTCGGACATGGCACGATGAACCGATGTGGCAACCGCTTTGCGATTCTTGTCCAGGCTTCCGTTGTCGAGGAACTCCAGAACGCACAGTTTGTAACCACTGGCGGAGTGTAATTGCAGGGCCTGGGACAGGTTGGCGATCTTGCGTTGTTTTTCGGGCAATGCAACAGACAGCCCGAGATAGTGGCGTGACAGTTCCGTGCACACGAAATGAATTTTCGGACGGATCATTTCAAGGAACTGCAAGCGCTGCTGGGGCGCAATGAAAAGGTGGTTCAGTTCGATGATGGCGTGGTAAAGCTGACGCGAAGCTTCACCAATATTGGCCATCGGCAACTGGTTCGCCCAGTCCCGGAAAGCTTTCGGAGAGGTCTCGCAGAACGAGAGGCTCGCCGTTTTTTGCTCGGGAACACGGAGATCGGGTTTCAGGATTATGCCTTCCATTAGTTAGTGCCGTTTTTTGAACTGTAAAATAGCAAAGGCTTAACAAAAAGCGAAAAATTCACGAGTTGACAAACTTTCACAGGTGAATTCAGGCCAACTTTGCCAAACAGATCACGCGAACAGGTCAATCGGCGTTTTTCCCGCTTTGCCCGGAATCTCACGCACCAGTCTGGGCACCAGGAAACCGGGCAGTGTCGCCAGCAGGGTGCGCACAATCTCTCGTGCCTGCTCGTCACTGACGTCAAAATGATGGGCGCCAGCCACGGGATCAAAAGCGTGAAGGTAGTAGGGTAGCACGCCTGCATCAAAAAGCCGTTCGCTGAGTTCTGCCAGGGTGTCTGCGCTGTCGTTGACGCCCCTGAGAATGACGCTCTGGTTGAGCAGCGTGACGCCCGCCGACCGCAGGTAGCCAAGGGCCTGACGGGTCTGGCTGTCCAGCTCCGCCGGGTGGTTCACATGAAGCACCATGACCGTTTGCAGGCGGGTCTTCGACAGCCAGGACAGCAGTGAGTCACACACCCGTTGCGGGATCACTACCGGTAACCGGGTGTGGATCCGTAACCGCCGGATATGGGGTATGGCACTGATTGCCTCGGCCCAGGCGGACAGCAGGCGGTCATTGACGGCCAGAGGATCACCGCCACTGAAAATGACTTCGTTGAGCTGCGTGTCTCGCGCCAGCGTATCGAGGACATGGTCCCGGTCGGCCGCTGACAAACGATGTTCATCATAGGGAAAATGCCGACGGAAACAGTAACGGCAGTTAATGGCACACTGGCCGGTCACCATCAGCAGGGCTCTGCTGCGGTACTTGCGGATCAGCCCGGTGGTTTCCAGGGCGTCGGACTCCTGCAGCGGATCGGATACGTAGCCGTCAGCGGGCTCGTCTTCCATCGCCAGCGGCAGTACCTGGCGTAGCAGCGGATCCTGGGGATTTCCCCGTGTCATCCTGTTCAGGTAGGGTTCCGGCACCCTGACGGGGAACAGCCGGTGGCCACGCTCAGCGCCGGCCAGCCATTGCCCGGGGTCCAGATCCAGACGCCGGAGCAGCTGTTCCGGCGTGGTCACAGACTCCGACAGCAGCTGTTGCCAGCTGCGGGAGTCGTTATCGGCCAGGCGGGCTTCTATACGGGTGGGGGTTCGCTGTATCATAGCGACCCTTGAATTTTTAATCGCATCTTTTCAGGTGAACATTTCATGGCTTCATATTCTACCAATGAATTTCGCGGCGGTCTTAAGGTTTTGCTGGATGGCGACCCCTGCGTGATTCTTGAGAACGAATTCGTAAAGCCGGGTAAAGGCCAGGCCTTTAACCGGGTAAAACTCCGTAATCTGATGAGCAACCGGGTGTGGGAACGTACCTTCAAGTCCGGCGAAAGCCTGGAATCGGCTGATGTCATGGACCAGGACATGGAGTACCTGTACACCGACGGCGAATTCTGGCACTTCATGCTCACCGACGGTTCCTTTGAGCAGTATCCTGCCGATGCCAAGGCGGTCGGGGATACGGTGAAATGGCTGAAAGAGCAGGATGTGTACACTGTCACCCTGTACAACGGCGCACCGCTCTCCGTTTCGCCTCCCAACTTTGTCGAGCTGGAAGTGGTAGACACCGATCCCGGCATGAAAGGCGATACCGCCCAGGGTGGGTCCAAGCCGGCTACCCTGTCCACCGGCGCCGTGGTCAACGTGCCGTTGTTCATCACCATTGGTGAAGTGCTGAAAGTGGATACCCGCTCCGGCGAGTACGTCAGCCGCGTCAAGAGCAGCTGAAGGCCATTGTCATGAGCCGAGCGTTCGAGTGGCAGCCTTCGGCTTCACTAAGCGCCCTGAAAAGCCGCGCAGACCAGCTAGCCTGGGTGCGCGGCTTTTTTGCGCAAAGGGGGGTGCTGGAAGTGGAAACGCCGGTACTGGGTCGTTGCGGAGTAACGGATCCCAACCTGGACGGCATTCCCGCCAATACCACGGCCGTGGCCGGCGGGGTCGCCGGTGGCTGGCTCCAGACCTCCCCGGAATATCACATGAAGCGCCTGCTGGCAGCAGGCTCCGGCCCCATTTTTCAGGTCTCCAGAGTGTTCAGGGACGGGGAGCGCGGGCGCCGGCATAATCCGGAGTTTTCCATGCTGGAGTGGTACCGTCCCGGGTTTACCGACGGTGACCTGATGGCGGAAGTCAGTGACCTGGTGGCCGGCTGGCTGGGGTGCAGGCCGCCGGAGGTGATGGCCTACGGTGATGCCTTTCGCCGGTTTGCCGGCCTGGATCCTTTTCTGGCGTCTGACCGGGAATTGGCAGGTTGCTGCGAGCAATGGCTAGAGCCGGAACAGGCAATGGCTCTGGGGCGTGATGGTTGCCTCGATCTGATGATGAGTTATCTGGTGGAGCCGGCCCTGACGGAGTACGGACCGGTCTTCATCACTGGCTATCCCGAATCTCAGGCGGCGCTGGCCAGGGTCAGCGAGCGCGATGGGGTCCGGCAGGCCCACCGCTTTGAGTTGTATATCCAGGGCGTTGAGTTGTGTAATGGTTACTGGGAGCTGACCGACGCGGCCGAACAGAGCAGGCGATTTGCTGCCGACAACCGGATCCGGCGCCAGTCCGGAAAACCTGAAATGGCGGTGGATTCAGCCCTGCTGGATGCCATGGAGGCGGGGATTCCGGAGTGTGCTGGTGTCGCCCTGGGGCTGGATCGGTTGCTGATGCTGAAGCTGGGAACCAGTGACATTGCCGATGTGCTTGCCTTCCCGTCCGAACGTGCCTGAGCGCCCCTGACTGCTTCGCAGGGGCGCTGAATGGTCGCTCCTTCAGGCCAGGGTGCCGAAGGCTTGCCCCATCCTGACCGTTTTCCCGGGAACTTCGTCCTCATTCCACGCTACTGAACCTTTCGGCATCACCAGCACAACCGTGGATCCCAGGCGGAAACGGCCCATCTCCTCGCCTTTTTCAAAGCGGATGTCCGTCTGGCCATCGTCGTAACGGGTGGACGTAACCTGGCCGGTGCCGGGTGCGACAACGCCGCCCCAGATGGTTTCAACGCTGCCAACAATCATTGCCCCCACCAGCACCATCGCCATCGGGCCCGCGTCGGTATCGAAAATGCAGGCAACGCGCTCGTTCCGGGCAAACAGGTTAGGCACGTTCTCGGCGGTGACCGGGTTAACGGAGAACAGCTTGCCGGGAACGTACACCATTTCCCGCAGCTTGCCGGCCAGGGGCATGTGTATCCGGTGGTAGTCCTTGGGGGAAAGGTAGATGGTGGCGAATTCACCTTCCGCAAAGTCTGCCGCTCGTTGTTCGTCGCCTCCGAGCAGTTCCGTCAGGCTGAAAGACTGGCCTTTGGCCTGAAATACGCGGTCACCGGTGACGTGTCCGAGCTGGCTGATGGCGCCATCCACCGGGCTGACCAGCGCGGAGTCCCGGCTATCGACCGGGCGTAACCCGGGCTTCAGGGCGCGGGTGAAAAAGGCGTTAAAGCTTGGATAGGCTTCCGGGTCCGATTCCACCGCTTCGCTCATGTTTACGCCATAGCGGCCGATAAACCAGCGAACAACGCGGTTCTTGAGCGCCGGGGTGCGGTCATTGTCCGCCAAACGACCTGCCAGCCTGGAAACAGCCAACTGGGGGGTTATGTACTGGCTTAAAACGAAGAACTTGTTGAACATTAAACGGGATCCTTTGCGCTCGAAGGCGCGAAGTTTACCAAATACGGCGGCGTGTATAGAAATTGTTTCACAGCTTCGCGGTTCGCATCGGCCCTTGCTATTATCAGCTCTGTTCTGGCGTTGCGATTGCGAACACAAATTTCCGATAACTATTACATAAGGCGTTTTTTCTTCCCATGTTGCTCATTATCGGTGCGGTCATTGTAATTTCGAGTGTTCTCGGCGGGTACGTCCTGCACGGCGGTAACCTGATGGTGCTGTGGCAGCCCACTGAGATACTGATCATTGGTGGCGCGGCGGTCGGCTCCTTTGTCATCGCCAACCCGATGCACACTGTGAAAGAAGTGTTTCAGGGCGTGATGCGGTTGTTGACCGGCTCGCCATACAACAAGGCGTTCTATGTCGACCTGTTGAGCCTGCTGTACGACATTTTTGACAAGTCACGGAAGCAGGGCGTAATGGCCATTGAGGAAGACATCGACAATCCTGAATCCAGCCAGATTTTCGCCCGCTATCCGGCCATTATGAAGTCGAAGCAATTGCTGGCTTTCATCACCGATTACCTGCGCATCATCAGTTCCGGCAACATGGCCACCCACGAACTCGAAGGCATGATGGAAAACGAGATCGACAGCCGCCAACACGAACTGGAGGAGCCGGCCCACGCCGTAAACAAGGTTGCCGACGCCTTGCCGGGCCTTGGTATTGTTGCTGCGGTGCTCGGTATCGTTATTACCATGAACTTCCTCACCGAAGGCCCTGAAAAAATCGGCCTGAGTGTGGCCGCCGCGTTGGTGGGCACCTTCCTCGGGATCTGGATGGGGTACGGATTTGTTGGCCCTACATCCATTGCCCTCGAGCACGCCGCCAAATACGAGCTGAAGGCCTATGAGTGCGTTAAAGCCTCGGTGGTGGCAACGGTTTCCGGTCAGGCGCCGCAGATGGCCATCGAATTTGGCCGCAAGGCGCTGCCAACGGACAAGCGCCCCGAATTTCAGGAGCTTAACGACCACGTCCGGTCGAAGTAAGGTTATTCAGGGGCTGTTGGAGCAGGTTTGTGGAAGAACAACCGATCATCGTAAAACGCAAGAAAAAGGTAGCGGGCGGCCATCACGGTGGTTCCTGGAAAGTTGCCTTCGCAGACTTTGCGACTGCGATGATGGCGTTTTTCCTTGTGTTATGGCTAACGGCCACCGCTTCTCCCGAGCAAAAGCGGGCGGTAGAAGGTTACTTCAAGGATCCGGTTGGTTTTACCGAGGGTGGCTCACCGAACCCGGTTGACCTGGAAGGCAGTGCTTCGGTCGTCGATGAGAGTACCCAGGATATCGAAAGGAGTGATATCCAGATCGAAGACCAGGTGGTGGAAGAGCTGGCGGAAACCCTTGAACAGCGACAAATGGAAGAGCTGTTCCAGGAGCTCCAGGAACGCATTGAGGAGAGCGAGACGCTGCAGGAATTCAAGGATCAGTTGCTGATCGATATCACCAGTGAAGGGCTGAGGATCCAGATCGTGGATCGCTCCCAGCGCCCGATGTTCGACAGTGGCCGGGCGGAGCTGAAGTACTACTCCCAGGATATTCTGTTTGAGCTGGCCAAACCGCTGGGTGCGGTGAGCAACAAGCTGAGCATCACCGGCCATACCGACGCCACGCCTTTCAGCGGACGCCCGGGTTATACCAACTGGGAGTTGTCTGCGGATCGTGCCAATACCGCGCGCCGGGCCCTGGTTGCCGGCGGCGTTGGCGCGCGTCAGATTGCCCGGGTCGTGGGCCTGAGTGATTCGGTCCTTTTCGACAAAGACGACGCTACGGCGCCGGTGAATCGCCGCATATCGATCATCGTCCTCAACAAGAAAGCCGCTGCAGGCATCCAGAACAATGCCGGGCGCAGCGATGAACCGCTGATCGATCTGACCCAGCCGACAGAGGCGGAACAGGGAGAGGCGATGGAAAACCTGGAGCAGGGCGACTGGATGCGCGAGCAGGAAGAGCCCGCCGAGGGCGAGCTGAACTGGTAACGGCGCTGGCCTTGCTCAGTCGAGCTTGAGGCCCCGCGACTGCTGCTCTGCCATGTCCTTGAGGATGCGATGAAAACTCTTCAGCCGTGGAGTGCTGATACGCCCCTCCTCGGCCGCCGCATCAATGGCGCAACCGGGATCCCCCAGATGACGACAGTTGCGGAAACGGCAGTGGCCGATCAGGTCGCGGATTTCCCGGAATCCGTATTCGATTTCCTGGGGCGTCATATGCCACAACCCGAATTCCCGGATGCCCGGAGAATCAATCAGATCCCCTCCAATGGCAAGGTGGAACAGTTTGGCGGTAGTGGTGGTATGGGTGCCCTTGCCAGTACTCTCCGACAGTGCCCCGACTCTCAGCGATTCCTCCGGTAGCAAAGTCTGGATAATCGATGACTTTCCCACACCGGACTGGCCCACGAATACGCTGGTCTGATTCCTGACCAGAGCCTCCACCTGCGGTGACGGCGTACTGCCGGACGCCGTGGCGGAAGTGCGCACCACCTGGTAACCCAGCGCTTCGTAGCGTCCCAACAATTCATCAACACCCTGTCGATTCTGATCGGTCAGCAGGTCAGTCTTGTTCAGCAGGATAACCACCGGAATGTCGGTGCTCTCGGCAGCCACCAGATACCGGTCAATCAGGTTGTCATGGGGTTCCGGCTCCGATGCGATCACCAGAATAATGTGATCGATGTTCGCCGCCACCGGCTTCAGAGCCCCGAAGTTGTCCGGGCGTTGCAGCAGATTGGTGCGATCACAGCGGGCGACAATGACACCGGTTTCGCTCTTGCCCGGTCGCCATATAACTTTGTCGCCGGTCACCAGGCTGTCGATGTTGGCGCGCACAAAGCAGCGCACCACCTGACTCTGGTGTTCGCCTTCCAGGGCTTCCACATCCAGCTGCTGACCGTAGTGGGCAATGATCAGCCCCTGTTGTTCTGCACCCAGCTCGCCGGCTTCGGTCAGCTCCTCAATGGCTTTCTCCTTACGGGAAACCCGCGCCGTCCGTTCCGCCTGGATTTTCTTGATGCGCCATTGCTGCTGTTTGTTCAGTCGCCGTTTTGCCATGAAGTAATTTCTGGATTCTTGATGAAGGGTGGTATTTGCTGTGACATCATACGCTAACCGGAGGATCGCAGCCCGCACGATTGGCATCAACCTCTGAGAATTTATCTGAATTTACGGGCACTGGCGGGTGCCACGCTCCGGGACACGCTACAAGCACATCC